>CAZANH010000224.1:0-3156 GCA_964486515.1 uncultured Eubacteriales bacterium | reverse complement strand
GTATGAAGGGCCTAAAGGAGGTCCGGGAATGAGGGAGATGCTCAGCCCTACATCTGCTATAGCAGGAATGGGGCTTGACAAGGATGTCGCTCTTATAACAGATGGGCGTTTCTCAGGAGCTACAAGGGGAGCTGCGATAGGGCATGTTTCGCCTGAAGCTATGGCAGCAGGCCCGATAGCAGCAATAGAAGAAGGGGATACCATATTGATTGATATAAATGCAGGTACCCTTAATGTAAAGCTTTCTGATGAGGAATTGAATAAGAGAATTAGTAAATGGAAAGCGCCGGAGCCTAAGATTACCAAAGGATATCTTGGAAGATACGCGAGGCTTGTAACCTCTGCAAGCACAGGAGCGGTTTTTGAATGACAACTTGGCAGTAAGACTATAAAAAACATATTGGAGGAATATTATGAAACTCACAGGGTCACAGATACTTGTAGAATGTTTAAAAGAGCAGAAAGTAGACACTATATTCGGATTTCCGGGAGGAGCAGTCATTAATATATATGATGCTCTTTATAGTGCAAGCGGTGAGATAAGGCATATAATGACATCACATGAGCAGGGGGCGTCACATGCTGCAGATGGTTACGCGAGAGTTACCGGAAAGGTTGGAGTATGTATTGCAACCTCAGGCCCGGGTGCTACAAACCTTGTTACGGGAATTGCAACAGCATATATGGATTCAGTACCGATTGTTGCATTTACAGGACAGGTGGCCACATCCCTCCTGGGCAAGGATTCATTCCAGGAGGTTGATATTACGGGTATAACGATGCCTATAACAAAACATAATTATATAGTAAAGGATGTAACCAAATTTGCGGATATTATACGCGATGCATTTAAGATAGCAAAAGAAGGGCGTCCCGGCCCCGTACTGATTGATGTATGTAAGGACGTTACTGCGGCGTTATGTGAATATGAACCGAAAGTTCCCGAGCCACCTGCGGATTTACCAATTGAAATAAGTGAAGAAGATATTAAAACGGCAGTTGAGGTAATAAAGGCTTCAAAAAAACCTGTGCTGCTTTCAGGTGGCGGAGTTTCTATTGCGGGAGCAAGTGAAGAGATTATGGAACTCGCAGAAAAAATGAACATACCGGTTTCAACAACTTTGATGGGCCTTGGTTCATTTCCAGGGAACCACAGATTTTTCATGGGGCTTGTCGGAATGCACGGAACCAAAACGTCAAATATGGCTGTATCGGAAGCTGATTTAATTATTGCCGTAGGTGCAAGGTTCAGTGACAGAGTTATAAGTGATGTAAAGAAATTTGCACCAAAGGCGGATATAATGCATATTGACATTGATGCGGCAGAAGTCGGAAAAAATGTCAGTGCTAAATATCCTCTTGTGGGAGATATCAAAAAAATACTAAAATTAATAAATTCTCAATTAACAAAAAATAAAGATACTTCATGGATAGAACAGATTGACAGATGGAAAAAGGAATTCCCGCTGAAATATGTCCAGGACGGAGCGTTAAAACCCTGTTACGTAGTTGAACGGATATATGAACTGACTAAAGGTAAGGCAATTATTACAACAGAGGTTGGGCAAAACCAGATTTGGGCGGCACAATGCTATAAGTATACTTTCGCAAGGCAGTTTATTTCATCGGGTGGCCTGGGAACCATGGGGTACGGCCTGGGTGCATGTATAGGTTCACAGATAGGCAGGCCTGATAAAAAAGTCATCAATATAGCAGGTGACGGAAGTTTCAGGATGAATTGCAACGAACTTGCAACCGCTGTAAAGTATAAGCTTCCAATAATAATTGCCCTTCTTAACAACCAGGTGCTTGGAATGGTAAGGCAATGGCAGGATTTATTCTATAAAAGAAGGTTTTCGTCTACAACAATAGACAGGATTACTGATTTTGTCGGCCTTGCAAAGGTTTTTGGAGCAGAGGGCATAAATGTTTCGAATGCGGAAGAGGTCGATGATGCTATATTAAAGGCGCTCTCATCAAAAGACAAACCGGTGCTTATTAACTTTGAAATAGACAGAGATGACAAAGTATTCCCGATGGTACCTCCAGGTGCTGCTATACATGAGCTTATAGAAGAATAAAAAGGCCGGTAGTTATGTAAATTCAATAGGAGCGGACCCGAATGTGGAATTTCTGACAATCAGGTTTGTCTTCTGTATTATCTGCCTTTTTTTTGATAATCTTGTTTTAAGAAGTGAAATAAATAGTTTTATTGCTTCGTACCCCATTTGTTCTACAGGAATAGAAACGGTAGTAAGTGAAGGTTCATACATGGCTGCCAGAGGTATGTTATCAAAGCCTGTTACAGCAATATCTTCAGGAATCCTGATTTTTTGCTGTAAGAAATACTTTATGCATCCGATAGCCAGAATATCATTTTCTGCGGCAATGGCATCAGGGACAACAGGAAGCATGGTAAGAGCTCTTGCGGCATGATATCCTGATTGCAGGGAGTAATTATCATGAAGGATTAAATTATGCCTGAGCTCATAGCCGGCAGTTTTTATTGCACGGACATAACCCTTAAATTTTTCTTTTGAAATCCTGTCTTTTTCAGGACCGCCGATATAGGCTATATTTTTATGCCCCAATTCAATCAAATGGGTTGTTGATTTATACATACCTTCGAATACATCAATTACAACTGAATTGAAACGTGTGTTATTTATGTCCCAGCCCAATAGGACAACAGGTGTTTTTTCATCGATTTTATCAATAAGATTTTCAATTTTTCCATCTTCTTCGAGAAAACAGAGAACAAGCCCATCTACATGGCGTGTAATGGGTTCGGTAAGATAATGCTTTAGAATATCCGGGTTGTCTTCCGTTGTATATAATATAGAGGTGTAACCGCTATCTAGTGCGGATAATCTGATTGAATTATACATTTCAGCAAAGAATGGATTTGTAATGTCGGGTACAATAACAGCGAGGGTGTTTGTTACTCCTGTGCGCATACTTCGGGCAAGTGGGCTGGGCTGATATTTCAATGCCTTAACAGCTTTTTCTACGCGTTTTTTTGTATCTTCCTTCAAAGTATGCGGATTGTTAAGATATTTTGAAACTGTACCGGTAGAAACCCCTGCAAGTTTTGCAACATCCTTTATAACTGCCATTATTACCTCCTGCTGCTTTAATATACTGATTATAAAACAA
>CAZANH010000223.1:0-5380 GCA_964486515.1 uncultured Eubacteriales bacterium | reverse complement strand
GGATATTCAAAGATTCTGCATCGTATACCAACACCCTCACATCTTTTAACAGCCCCGCGCTCATACGCAAGGTCATCGGGTCTTGCTCCAAGCCTCACAATTGCAAGTCCCGGAGTTATTCCTTTTAAAGCAAGCTTTTCGACTTCTTCAAGCATATCCTGCTTCATTGCTTCTATTACTTCCTTGCCCTTCATAAGTTTTGTCATGTACGTATTCCCCTTTCAACCTTTTCATAGACAGCATCCGCTCTTTTAACACCTTCTTCAAGCATCCTGTCTGCCCAACGGTTTACATCATCAGCGTATTCCCTGTCCTTCATTAGCTTTGTGTTTATAAACACGTTGAGACTTGCCCCCATAAGCGCCGTTCTGCAAAAAAGCGCACCAACACCAACATCGCTTATTGCTATCCTCGTTCCCTTATCAGCAAGTTCCTCATGAAGCGATATTGCTTCATAAACCTTCTCCATTATTTTTACAGGAACGCTGCATGCATCTTTAAGAGCCTGCTCCATTACTTCCGTCCTCTTTTTTATCTGTTCGTCGGTTTCCCTTGGAAGTCCGTACGCACGAGACAATGGCTCGAAAACCTCCGCGTCCTTTTCAACAAGTTCAAGGAACTCATCACGAAGCTTTTCAGCTTTTTCAAGTATTATTCCAATATCCTCCTGCACACTAATATACTTCTTCTTGCCAAGAGTAAGGTTGCCAACCATGCTTCCGAGCGCCGTTCCAAGAGCGCCGGCTATTGCCGACGCACCTCCGCCGCCCGGTACAGGGGCTTTTGACGCAAGCATTTCACTAAACTGCCTGCACGTTTTATCCATCATCATATTATGACATCCTCCCATATCGTTAAAACAATCCCGAAATTTTACCCGTTGAGTCAATATCAATCTTTTCTGCTGCCGGTAACTTTGGAAGTCCAGGCATTGTCATTATATCTCCCGTCAAAACCACTACAAATCCGGCACCTGCTGAGACCTTGACATTTCTGGCTGTAATCCTGAATCCCTTCGGCCACCCCAGTTTTTTCGGGTCATCTGAAAGGGAATACTGCGTTTTCGCAAAACAAATCGGAAGTTTTCCAAAACCATTCTCCTCAAGTTTTTTGATTTCTTTCAACGCTACAGATGTGTAATCAACACCGTCTCCCCCGTACACATTTTTTACTACGGCTTCTATTTTTTCAGTTAACGTCATGTCATCTTCATACATAAGAGTGAAATTGTTTTCTCCTTCATCTATAAGCCTTACTACCTCTTTTGCAAGTTCTGTGCCGCCTTCTCCACCTTTTGCCCAAACTTCTGAAAGAGCTACATTTGCCCCATATTCACGGCATTTTTCTTCTACAAGTTTCAACTCTCTATCAGTGTCTGTCGGGAATTTGTTTATTGCTACAACCGCAGGAAGCTTGTACTTCTTTGTAATATTCTCTATATGTTTCAACAAATTGGGCAACCCTTTTTCAAGTGCATCAAGCCCTTCTTTTGAGAGTTCGGCTTTTGCCGCTCCTCCGTGATGTTTCAATGCTCTGACAGTAGCAACAATTACAACTGCCGAGGGTTTTAATCCGGCTATACGGCATTTGATGTCAAAAAATTTCTCAGCTCCAAGGTCCGCACCGAATCCTGCTTCCGTTACCACATAATCCGCAAGTTTCAATGCTATTCTTGTTGCCATTATACTGTTACAGCCATGTGCTATGTTTGCAAAAGGCCCTCCATGTACAAAGGCCGGGGTGTGTTCAAGAGTCTGCACAAGATTTGGTTTTAACGCATCTTTCAAAAGTGCCGCCATGGCTCCCTGTGCTTTCAACTGCCCTGCGGTTACAGGCTTGTCATCTCTTGTATAGCCTACTACTATATTTTTAAGTTTCTCCTTCAAGTCATCAAGATTCCTTGCAAGACAAAGAATTGCCATTATTTCCGATGCAACTGTTATATCATAGCCATCCTCTCTCGGAGTACCGTTTGATTTTCCTCCAAGCCCATCCACAACAAATCTCAGCTGCCTGTCATTCATATCGACGCATCTGCGCCAGCTTATTTTTCTTGTATCAAGCCCAAGTGCATTACCCTGGTATATATGATTATCAATCATTGCAGCCAGTAAATTGTTTGCAGCACCAATAGCATGCATATCACCCGTAAAATGCAGGTTTATATCTTCCATGGGTACAACCTGTGCATATCCTCCTCCTGCAGCTCCGCCTTTTATTCCAAAAACAGGCCCCAGTGAAGGTTCCCTCAGTGCTATCATAACTTTTTTGCCAATCTTTTTCAATGCATCTCCAAGCCCCACCGCTGTTGTCGTTTTTCCTTCTCCTGCAGGTGTTGGACTTATGGCTGTTGTTAAAATAAGTTTGCCATCCATCTTATCCTTCATGTTTTCAAGTATGTTGTAGTCAATCTTTGCCTTGTAATCGCCATAAAGTTCCATATCTTTTCTTGCAATTCCAATCTTTTTTGCAACCTTTTCAATAGGTTCCATTTTTACACCCTGTGCAATTTCAATATCGCTTTTGTAATCTGCCATAATTAATAACCCTCCTGATCCTTTAAACTGAAATTTTATTTTTATTTATTGTCTTTGTTGCTTTTGCTGTCTTACTTCCTTTATAAAGATATATCAGCCAGTATATAATACCGACAAAAACCGCGCCGCCCACTATATTTCCAAGTGTCACAGGCACAAGGTTTCTTACAACCATCGTACCCCAGTTAAGCTTTTCAATTTTCTCAGGCAATACACCCATTGCTTTTGCCGATTCAACCCATGCAGGATTAAGCCTGGCAAGTATTCCCGCAGGGATATAGTACATATTCGCAACACTGTGCTCAAAACCTGAGGTTACAAACAGCCATATGGGGAAAAATATTGCTATGAGTTTTCCTGCAATATCTTTTGCTGCAAATGACATCCATACGGCTATACATACCAGCCAGTTGCACAATATCCCAAGAAAAAACGCATTTGCAAAAGACAAATTTGTCTTATATGCTGCTATTTTAATTGTAAGGCCTCCAAGCATTCCATCTGAAAAATTCAGCTGCCCTGAAAGATACACAAATAAAACTATCAGCATTGAACCAACGAAATTTCCCAGATATACCACTGCCCAATTTTTTAAAAGCCCTGCCCAAGACGTGCTTTTTTGCGCACAGGCTATCACTATGAGATTGTTACCCGTGAAAAGTTCCGCTCCTGCCACTATCACCATCATTAGCCCAGCTGCGAATATCGCTCCGGCTACTGTTTTAGCAATACCTACCGATTCAATTGTATGAATTGCCACATTTGAACCTTCAGCTGCAAAAGCAATAAACGCACCTGCGAGCATACCTAATATAAAAAGCTTGTAAACACCAAGTGTTGCTTTCTTTTTTCCAACCTCTACAAAACCTTGAGAGATCTCTTCAGGACTTAAAAAACCCTTTTCCATTCCTACATCATCTCCTTTAACATATCAATATTCATCAGGCATTTCTGAAAGATCAGCCATACTGAACACCGGGCCGTCAATACACACGTATTTGTTCCCTATATTACACTTCCCGCATTTTCCTACACCACATGTCATTCTCATTTCAAGTGTTGTCAATATTCTTTCCCTTGGTATGCCCATTTCTATAAGTGTATTTGAAACAAATTTAATCATAATCGGTGGGCCGCAAAGAACAGCATATGAATTTTTAACAGGAACATCCATTTCTTTTATAAGATTATGGGGAAAACCTACTTTTTCCTTCCAGCCATCAACCATATTATCAATTGTCAATGTTATATCCGTATTTTTTATCTTTTTCCAGCTTTCATATTCATTCATATATATAAAATCTTCAGGTGTCCTTGCAGCAATAAGCATATCAACCTTTCCATATTTATCTCTGTTTCTTTCATCGAACATGTATAAAATAAGCGGCCTTAAGGGAGCCAGTCCCAAACCTCCCGCAACTATGAATACATCATTACCCTCTATATCCTTCACAGGAAATGTATTTCCAAGCGGTCCTCTTATCCATACCTTGGAACCTTTCTTAAGGCTGTGCAGTGCATTAGTAAGTTTACCCACACGTTTTATGCTGAGTTCAATATAAGACTTTTCAAGTGGTGTTGACGCAAATCCGAACGGCGCCTCTCCAACTCCAGGTATGGAAAACTCTACGAACTGCCCTGGCATAAAATCCATGCCCATGCCATCTGAAAACTTAAGCCTGTACGTCTTTACATCAAGGTCAGACCCTGTTTCCTGCACTATATCCATTATTTCAGCCTTTCTGGGTAAATACGGATTGGTCATTTTCCTTAATCTCCTCCATTATATTTTTCACAATTTCCTTTATATTCATCCCCGCCGGGCAGCTCCTTATGCATCTTCCACAACCGGTACAGGCTATAAGGCCTGTATTCTCCTTTATATAAACATATTTGTGCAGTACCCTTTGACGATATCTTTCCTTTTTAGTCGGCCTTGGATTATGTCCGGATGCATGCAGTGTAAACCTCGGATACATACAGCTGTCCCAGTATCGATATTTTACCTTTTCACCATCCTCAACACTGTCCTTGAACTCGAAACAGTGGCAGGTGGGGCATACATATGTGCATATACCGCATCCCAGACATTTTTCCGATACCTTGCCCCAGTCTATTTTATTAAAAAGGGTTTTTTCATCAGCTTCAATATCAAGAGTTCTTTTCTTTACCATGCTTACCGAACTTTTTTCATAAGCTGTTTTTATATCTTCTTCATCAGGCTCCAGCTGCCCGAAAGCCTTTAAAAGTTCTCTTCCTTTCTGTGAAATATGAAGAACCGTATAACCGGCATCATCATCCCTTAGAAATATATCGCAGTTTTCACTGTAACCCATGTCTATACCATGGTCTGAGCAAAAACATCCGGGTTTTTCTTCCTTGCACCCCACACCTATAAGCAGTGTATTTTCATAATGTTTTTTGAAATATATATCAACATACTTGCCTTCCATAAAAACAGCAGCTAGAATTTTAAATGCTTCAAGGTCACAAGGCCTTACCCCGAATATCACTGTTTTTTCCGCATCTACTGTTTCAACCACTTCACCATTATCGGTAAATTCCATAAGTTTTTCTACCTGGGGAAATAAAAACTCCTTTGGCGATTTATATGTTATTTCATCACTGAATACAATATCTGAAATTTTTTCAATCTGCGAAAATACAAGGTTCTTACCCTCTCTGACTGGGGCAATAAGCCTGTATTCAGCCATTATACCCTTAAGTATACTATTCATTTTAACTTTTGATATCACTGCACTGCTCAAAACCACTCACCTCCTGAAACAGCTCACTTATGGACAAGAAAACCAGGTTCGCTGTCATCCGTATCATAATTAATC
>CAZANH010000222.1:0-24942 GCA_964486515.1 uncultured Eubacteriales bacterium | reverse complement strand
ACTCCAGGTAGAATGCCTTTCGGCAAAGGGGCTGATGGAAATTGTTTTCAAGCCGGCTTTGCGCAATAGTGCAGGTAAATTTTCTCTTCCCAGGCGGCTTTTAAAAATCCTGCTTTCTCCGTCAATTCTAACATCGGCTGCCGTTCCGCCATGTCCTACGACCCCTGAATGAATCCCGAACATACCTGTCATTAGTGCAGTCCTTGATGGAAGGCAGGGGGCATCGGAACAGTAATAATTGTCATACCTGACTCCCTGGGCTGCTATCCTGTCAATATTAGGGGACGTATTCCTTTGATAACCGTAGCATCCAAGATGATCAGGCCTTAATGCGTCAACATCAATATAAAGAATTCTCATTGTACTAAAACCTCCATTTATTTTTATTTTAACTTACACGTGTAAGTTACATACGGAATTATAACATATTATTGTGGTTGAAGCCGCAGGCATGCTTTTTAATTACTATTGCAAACCGTGGTATGGCATATTTGCTTAAACCGAATTTCTCACAATCAGTTTACATGACAATTTTTTGTTTATCTGTGGCAATTCCTTCTGTAACATTCCGATTAAAATTTTTGCGGATTTACTTCCTAATTCAACCAGGGGAAGCTGCGAAGTTGTAAGCATTGGATAACTCATACCTGCAAAATATGAATCTGCAAGTGCAATTACAGCAAGTTCGTAAGGAATTTTTATACCAAGCAAGTTTGCTGTATGAAGTACCTTAAAGCCATAATGTATCCACCCGGCGATTAATGCAGTATATTCTCCTGGATTCCTTAAAATGTGTTCAACGGTTTTCCATCCGGTTTCATCAAAAGGTTTAACTGTAACTATATTAATATTTTTTAGGCTCAATCCCTTTTCATCAAAAGCATCGAATACTCCCCTTATTCGCTCGTTCTCTTGGACGGTACCGGTTCCCGGGTCAAGGTAGAAAACATTTTTATGGCCGTTGTCAAGCAGAAATTTTGCTGCAATATATCCTCCGTTATAATAGTCAATGTCAATGCGGTTTAACTCGTCATCATCCATATGGTAATCAATAAATACGGCTGGTATGTTATTTTTCTTGATAATTTTAGCATTGTTTGAAATTTCATTTATATTTATTGATTCAATGTGAGATAGCAATAATACTCCATCTATTCTGTTCTCAAGAAAATAATTGTAGTATTGCGGTTTGCCGGTTTTGTCAATTTCATCGGAGCATAGAAGTATACTGTAGTCATTAAGGTCGGTTATATTTTTTATGCCCTTCAGGACTTTTGAAAATCTTTCTTCATCTACACCCCTTCGTGATACCACTCCAATTGACATGGACCTGTTGGTTTTCAGGGCGCGGGCTATGGAACTGGGGCGGTAACCAAGTTTTTGCGCAGCCAATAAAACCTTTTCACGGGTTTCCGGCTTGATTTTAATATTACTGACATTATTCAAGATATATGAGACGGTAGCCCTTGATACTTTTGCTTCTCTGGCTACATCATAACTTGACGTTTTCTTCGACATGTCATTACCCCTTCCACAATATCAATTAATTGTACCACAAGAACTTACACGTGTCAATTAATTTGAAATTTTAAAATTCCGGTTCAATAAAAATATTCTTTGAGCTAAGAGGGGGGCAGTGAATAGTAATGATCATATTAAAATTATTGTCAATATCTTGACTTTATTTTGCAAGCTAATATATAATATAGGTTGTGCTGTGTGTAAGTTTAGATAGTTCCCATATGAACGTAGCAGTGATCAAGCTTATCCCTGGCACTTAAGCTACGCATCGGAGGGAGGGGAAGACGTGTCAGAAGTACGAGTAAAAGATAATGAAACGCTTGAGAGTGCTCTTAAGAGATTCAAGAGGCAGTGTGCAAAAGCAGGTGTCCTTGCCGAAGTCAGAAAGAGAGAGCACTATGAAAAACCAAGTGTAAAGAGAAAGAAAAAATCGGAAGCGGCAAGAAAAAGAAAATTCCGCTAAGGGGGGGTGGCTATGTCCCTTAAACAAAGATTAACTAATGATTTGAAATCCGCAATGAAGGATAAGGATATTATAAAAAAGAATGTTGTTCAAATGGTAAGGGCTGCAGTGTTGCAAGCTGAAAAAGACCAGAAAACCGAGCTTGATGATAAAGGTATAATTGAGGTAATATCCAGAGAACTAAAAAAAAGGAAAAGTGTCCTGCCCGATTATGAAAAGAGCGGCCGTTGGGAACTTATAAAAGACCTAAAGTTTGAGATTGATATATTGCTGGCGTATTTGCCAAAGCAGCTTACACAGGAACAAATAGAAGAGATTGTGAAAGATGTTATTGAAAAAACAGGTGCAAATTCAATGAGTGATATGGGAAAAGTTATGAAGGAAGTTATGCTGAAGGTATCGGGACAAGCGGATGGTAAACAGGTAAATATGATAGTCCGGAAGATGCTTGCTTAGAAATCCAATTAGTTTTATAAAGCCCGATTTTTTGTCGGGCTTTTTTCGTATCTGTGATAAAGATATATTTCATAAAATATAAGGAGGAAGGAATGTACGGGAATATTAAGTTGACATATAATAATATAACAGATGAAGAAGTAACAATGCTTTCGGAAAAGGCCGGAATTTCAAGACTTTTATCCAAAGTATTTCTCAGCAGGGGTATAAATGATATTGAATACATAAAAATGTTTTTAAAACCTTCTACTGAAAATATGCATAACCCATTCATGTTAAAGGATATGAAAAAAGCAGTAAAAAGAATCAAACAGTCAATTAACAATAAGGAATCTGTTGTAATATATGGAGATTATGATATTGATGGCATTACAGCAGTTTCAATGCTATATATGTTTTTAAAGGAACATGGGGTGAATGTGGGCTTTTATATACCGGACAGGCTTGATGAGGGTTACGGGCTTTCCATTGAAGCTGCAGACAGTATTCTGAAACTGCAACAGGATCTTGTAATTAGTGTAGATTGCGGCGTAACAGCGGTTGATGAGGTTGAATATTTTAAAAGCAAGGGTATGGAAATTATAATTACCGATCATCATGAGTGCGGTGATGTTTTGCCAGACGCCTGTGCTGTAGTAAATCCTTGTAGAAATGACTGTGATTATCCATTCAAGGAGTTATCAGGAGCAGGGGTGGTGTATAAACTTATAAATGCGGTTTGTATTGAAATGGGGGTTGCTTTTGAATACAAAAGATATATTGAACTTGCAGCTCTTGGAACTATAGGAGATGTAGTATCACTCACAGGAGAAAACAGGATATTAGCCTGCTATGGTATTAGAGAAATACAAAACACATCAAATATTGGCTTAAAAAAATTGTTAGAAAACTCGGGTATAAGGAATGAAATATTAAACAGTAGTACCATTGGATATGTGATTGGACCAAGAATTAATGCCGCGGGAAGAATGGGAGATGCCAGAAGGGCTGTAAGACTTTTCATAACGGATAATGAGAAGGAAGCATATGAAATAGTACAGGATTTAAACAATGAAAACAGGTTGAGACAAAGTATTCAGGAGGATACATTCAAGATAGCGGTAGATATAATAGAAAAAGGCGATATTGCAAAAAAAGATAAAGTTATAATTGTATGTGGAAAGGGCTGGCATCCTGGAATAATTGGTATTGTTGCATCCAAAATAACAGAAAAATACAATAGGCCAAGTATCGTAATATCCGATGAGAATGGTGAAGGCAGGGGTTCATGCAGAAGCATAAAGGGATTTGATATTTCAGATGCACTTAAATATTGCGGGGAATTTTTAAAAAGGTATGGGGGACATGAACTTGCAGCAGGTTTGTCAATTGATATGAAAATGACAGAACCATTCAAAAAAATGATTAATAAATATGCTTCAAATATTCTTGACAATAAATTCCTTGAACCGTCGTTAAAAATTGATGCATATTTGACAGGTACGGAAATAGATATAAAAGCTGTAAAAGAACTTGAATTATTAAAACCTTATGGTATGGGAAACCCCGTACCGGTATTCGCTGTAATAAATGCAAAAATAAAATTGATAAAAACGGTAGGGGACGGAAGACATCTTAAACTGATACTTGATTGTAGGGGAAATGAGTTAGATGCGATAGGTTTTAATATGGGAGGAGAGATAGAAAATTATGGAGTTAACGATATAATTGACGCAGTGTTTTCACTAAAAATAAATTCATGGAATTCTTCTGAGAATGTCAGCATGGTATTGAAACATCTATGTATTAGCAATGATGAAGAAGAAAAAGCCAGATTTCTGCATGAATTTGATAAATATATTGAGTTTGAAAAGACAAAAGATTATAATAAGGTTAACGAAATGATGGTAAAGGCAGGATTTGAAGTTACTGATGAAATTATACCGGAGAGAAAGGACCTTGCTGCAGTATATATGTATTTGAAGAACAACTGTAACAAAGAGCAGGTTCACGTTATAGATGATATAAAAGTATTTGCGAAGGATATAGCAGATTGGTTCAAAACTGATATGAATTTCTTCAAGGCAAAAAAATCAATTCAAATATTTGAAGAGCTCGAATTAATAAGCAGTACACAACTGGCGCAAAACAAAACAGCAGTTAAGATTATGGAGAATAATGGTACAAAAAAAGATTTACAAAAGTCAAAAATTTATAGGGAGTTGCAAGAAATAGGAAATAAAATAAAGGCTATGGCAGAAAAAGTTTAAAAAAGGGGGTAGTATTTTATGGAATTTAAGGAAAAGTTAAGGCATGTAATGGATTTCCCAAAGGAGGGTATAGATTTTATTGATATTACGACTGTACTACATGACCCTCAGGTATTCAAAGAGTGTATTGATGCTATGAATGAAAGGCTAGGAAGATTTGGTGATTATGACCTCATTATATGTCCTGAATCAAGGGGTTTTATGTTTGGTGCCCCGTTATCCTATATTAATGAAAAAGGTCTTGTACCTGTCAGGAAAAAAGGGAAACTCCCGTGGAAGACAATATCGGTGGAATATGAACTTGAATATGGAAAGGATATTGTGGAGATACATGAGGATGCTATTGCTCCCGGACAGAGAGTTGTAATTGTTGATGATTTACTTGCTACTGGGGGGACTACGGTCTCAAATATAGAACTTGTTGAGAAACTTGGAGGAATAGTAGCAGGAATACTTTATTTTATTGAACTGGGTTTTCTCAATGGAAGGGAGAAACTTAAAGAATATGAAGTAGAATCGATAGTAATTTTTTAAAGGTGGGTTTTGTGGAAAACGGTTATGGAAAGCTTCTGGAAAAAATAAAAAAATATAAACCTGACTGCAACTTTAAATTGATTGAAAGGGCATATGAGCTTTCAAAGGAAGCACATAAAGGGCAGAAAAGAGTTTCAGGTGAACCGTATATAGTTCATCCTGTGGAGGTTGCCTGTATTTTAGCAGAACTTGAGCTTGATTGTATATCAATAACAGCTGCTATACTTCATGATATTCTTGAAGATACTGATTATTCAAAGGAACAATTGAAAGAGCAGTTTGGAGAGGAAATAACAAATCTTGTTGATGGCGTGACAAAGCTTGAAAAGATTGATTTTACATCAAATGTGGAGCGCCAGGCTGAAAATTTGAGAAAAATGTTTCTTGCTATGGCAAAGGATATAAGGGTTATACTTATAAAGCTTGCCGACAGGCTCCATAATATGCGTACACTCAAGTACAGGACATCCAATAAACAGTTGGAAAATGCCAGGGAGACTCTTGATATATATGCACCGCTTGCTCACCGTCTTGGAATATGGAAGATTAAATGGGAACTTGAAGATATATGCCTAAGGTATATTGATCCAAAAGGATATTATGAACTTGACAAAAAAATTGCGACAAGGAGAAAGGAAAGAGAGTCTTATATAAATGGAATTATTGATAAATTAAAAAAAAGAACAAAAGAACTACACATAAAGGTTCATATTGAAGGAAGGCCAAAACATTTCTACAGTATATATCAAAAGATGAAAAAACAAAATAAATCAATTGACCAGATATATGATATCTTTGCCCTGAGGGTAATAGTCAGTTCCGTAAAGGAATGCTATGCGGTATTAGGGCTTGTTCACGAGTTGTATAAGCCAATGCCTGGAAGATTCAAGGATTATATTGCAATGCCCAAGCCAAATATGTACCAGTCTCTTCATACGACTCTTATAGGATGTGAAGGAATGCCATTTGAAGTACAAATAAGGACATGGGAAATGCACAGAGTTGCTGAAGTGGGTATAGCAGCACATTGGAGATATAAAGAAGGAAAAACAGATAACAGTGATTTTGATAATAAATTTGCATGGCTGAGGCAATTGCTTGAATGGCAAAAGGAAATGAGTGATGCCAGTGAGTTTTTGGAAACTTTAAAAATTGATCTTTTTACTGATGAGGTTTTTGTATTTACACCCAAAGGTGATGTAGTCAATCTGCCTGCAGGTTCAACACCAATAGATTTTGCATATGCGATTCATAGCGGAGTAGGCAACAGAATGACTGGTGCAAAGATAAACGGAAAAATAGTCCCATTGGGTTATGAATTAAAAAACGGTGATATAGCGGAAATATTGACATCAGCTTCGGAAAACGGCCCCAGCAGAGACTGGCTTAAGATAGTAAAAAGTTCACAGGCAAAGAATAAGATTAATCAATGGTTTAAAAAACAGAACAAGGAGGAAAATATAGCAAAAGGCAGGGAAATGATTGAAAGAGAGCTTAAAAAACAATCATTTACACATGCTGAATTATTTAAACCTGAATGGATTCAAATACTTTTAAAAAGATATACATTTAACACAATTGATGATTTGTATTCATCAGTAGGCTACGGAGCAATTACAACAAATAAGATAATATCAAGGCTCAAGGAAGAATTCAGGAGAAATGCGACACATGAAGAACTTGTTAAAAAAGGTTTAAAGAAAAAGGGAGTCTTAAAAGGAAAAGAAAAAAGGCAGAAAATACCTGAAAGCGGTATTGTGGTAAAAGGAATAGATAACTGCCTTGTCAAACTTTCAAGATGTTGCAATCCTGTCCCAGGAGATGAAATAATAGGATATATTACAAGAGGAAGAGGCGTGTCGGTTCATAGAAAGGACTGCAAAAATATAAGAAACAATTCTGAATTTAAAAACAGGCTTATTGAAGTAAAGTGGTACAGGGCTGGTAACGTAGCATATAATGCGGATATAACGGTTATGGGTTATGACAGGACGGGACTTTTAATGGAAATTACCAATATAATTGATGAAGCAAAAATATCAATTAGTTCGATAAATGCAAGAAAAACCAGAGAACAGACAACGATAATAAATCTTACACTTGAGATAACCGATACTGAACAGCTTGATAGAATAATAAGGCGACTTAAAAAGGTTGATTCGGTTTTTGAAGTTACGAGGAATAAACAATAAAAGTAAAAAGGGTTGATATGCTGAAAGGTTAAAATTTTATTAAACTGATGTTGTAAGCTGAAAACACGGAGGTTTTAAGAATGAGGGCTGTAGTGCAGAGAGTTACAAGTGGAAGCGTATATGTTGAAGGAAATAGAACCGGTAGTATTGGTAAGGGGCTTGTTGTTCTCCTGGGAGTAACACATGATGATACAGAAAAAGATGTTTCCTATATGGTAGGGAAAATAATGAATTTAAGAATATTTGAGGATATCTTCGGTAAAATGAATATATCATTGCTTGATATAAAAGGAGAGCTTCTCATTGTTTCGCAGTTTACGCTTTATGGTAACTGCAGGAAAGGAAAGAGGCCAAGTTATGACAGGGCTGCGAAATCTGAATACGCAAAAAAGCTATATGATGCTTTTGTGAAGGACTGCAGGGGATACGGAGTTAAAGTGGAGACAGGTATATTCAAAGCAATGATGGAGGTTGAAATACACAATGACGGCCCAGTTACACTTATTGTTGACAGTGATTGAAATAAAAGATAAAATAAATATATGATATTTCTATGTGGTTGCTTAGCTCAGCTGGTTAGAGTACCACGTTGACATCGTGGGGGTCACTGGTTCGAACCCAGTAGCAACCACCAGTGTCAAGGGGACGGGGTAAGTGACACCTAAAACTCACAAAGGTGTCACTTACCCCGTCCCCTTGACACTCCATTACTGTCACAAGGGTTATAAAATAATTTACTGCCTTCATTCAAAAGTTTCCGGTATTTGCTTGGGGGTTCTCCCTTAAGCTTATGGAAGGTTTTTGAAAAAAGAAGGGGGTCGTTATAGCCTACGGAACGGGAAATATCACTAATTGAGAGTTCCATATTCTTCATAAGCGAACATGCCTTGTTTATTCTGTAATCAATAAGGTATTTACTTATGGATTTATTAAGATATTTTTTAAAAACAGTACCCAGATAACTTCTGTCAAGTCCTATATGGTGTGCTATTTCGTTTACGGTAATATTCCTTGAAAAGTTCATTTCAATATATTCAAGAGTTTTTCTGATATAAGCTTCTTTTCTGTCTGGATAATCGTCTGAAAATTGTTCTTTTCCATTTATCTCAATCAACCGGGAAAGAAACATGTACAGAAGGCCTGTAAGTCTTATTTCTTTTCCGTACTTGACATCTTTAGCTGTAATCATCTGGTTGAATACGGATTCAATATAATTATCACTGGTATTGCAAGTAAATATGGGGTTATCCGCATCTAATCCTGCCTGTTTAAGATATTTTTCAGCTTTAAGCCCGTTAAAACCAACCCATGAATATGTCCATGGATTCTGAAAATCAGCCTTATAATAAGTTATTATATCAGGACATATCAAAAAACCCTGTTTTCTTGAAAGATGATATGTGTGTGGACCAACCTGGAATATCCCATTTCCGTCAAGAACATAATGAATAAGAAAATGGTCCCTTACCGCAGGGCCATGGTCATGTTCTGGTTCGCAATCCTGTGTCCCGCATTCGTACATATTTAAATCAGTCAGGTTCAGCCGTTCAAAATTAATGTTTTGCTGCATATAAAATACTCCTGTGTTTCAAATAAATTTATAATATACAAGCATTATAGCATACAGCAGCCTCCGGCCACAACCGCACCTACATTTTCAGAAAGATATTCTTCAATCACTTGAACTTGTAGTGTTCATTTCAGGAAAATATTCTTCAAGCTAAGAGGGGGCTGTGGACAGTAACAATTAAAAGTTATGTATTGAAGGGGAAGAAAAAAAATGGTTGATAAATATATAACCATATGTTATACTACTTTACGGAAAATTACACACATAGCTTGATTTGTGAAAATGTGCCTTAGAAAGGTCTTTTACAAAAATGAGAGTTATGGAGGTAAAAAAACAGGAGGGTATAATTTATGGCAGTAATATCTATGAAGCAGTTGCTCGAAGCAGGAGTTCATTTTGGTCATCAGACCAGGAGATGGAATCCTAAAATGTCCGAATACATCTTTACGGAACGAAATGGTATCTATATTATTGATCTTCAAAAAACAGTTAAAAAAATTGAGGAGGCCTACTTTTTTATAAGGGAAATTTCTACAAACGGCCAGGATGTACTTTTTGTAGGTACCAAGAAACAGGCTCAGGATTCCATAAAAGAAGAGGCTGAACGATGCGAACAGTATTTTGTAAATGCAAGATGGCTTGGTGGTATGCTTACTAATTTTAAGACTATAAGAAAAAGAGTTGACAGGCTCAATCAACTTAAGGATATGGAAGAAAACAATATTTTTGATGTTTTGCCAAAAAAGGAAGTAATAAAGCTAAGGGCTGAAATGGATAAACTTGAAAAATATCTTGGCGGTATTAAGAATATGAAAGGTGTTCCGGGTGCAATTTTTATAGTGGATCCAAAAAAAGAAAGAATTGCAGTACTTGAGGCTAAAAAACTTGGAATTCCGATTATAGCAATAGTTGATACAAATTGTGACCCTGATGAAGTAGATTATATAATACCTGGAAATGATGATGCAATAAGGGCAGTAAAACTAATTGCAGGTAAAATTGCTGATGCAGTAATAGAAGGCAGACAGGGAGAACAGATGGAAGAAGGACAAGAGGAAGACAAAAATATTGGAAAGACAAAAACAAACGCTGCAGAACTTGAACATAGTGAAAAAATAATAATAGAGGATATAACGGCTAAAAAAGATGACAAGGTACAAGAACATAAAAATCCTGAAGAACCCGGAAAAGTTGTAGGCATTGAAGAAAAAGGAAAAATTGGAGATGAATCAGGAATAGATGTTAATGAACTTGAAAGTATTATTGAATCTGTTAAACCTATAGAAAAAAAGGAAGACTCATCAAAAAAGTCAAGGGATAAATCCAACAAATCAGAAAATAAGCCGGATGAACAAGAAAACAAGTCAAAAGTTGAATCCAACAAACCAGCGTATGAACAAAAGGATTTGTCAAAGGATAAACCGGATGAACCAGAGAATAAGTCGGAGAAATCTGAAGATCCGAAGGATTTATCAAAAAAAGCAGAGGATACATCGAAGGATAAAGAAAAAAAGATGGAGAAAACTGCAGACGATTTGAAAGATAATACTGATGAAATTACAGCAGTTGAACATGAGACAGAAAAAGCAGCTATAAAGTAAAAATACTTGGAGGATTATGTATATGAAGATTAGTGTAGACATGGTTAAAGAGCTTCGTGAAAGAACAGGAGCAGGTATGATGGATTGTAAAAAGGCGCTTACCGAAACCAATGGAAACATGGAAAAGGCAATTGAGTTTCTAAGGGAGAAGGGCCTTGCAGCTGCTGCAAAAAAAGCAGGCAGAGTAGCTGCTGAAGGACTTGTAGAAGCATATATCCATGGTAATGGCAGGATTGGTGTACTTGTAGAAGTTAATATCGAGACTGATTTTGCAGCAAGGAATGAGGAATTTAAAACTTTTACAAGGGATATAGCAATGCAAATAGCTGCCAGCAAACCTGAATATGTGGACAGGAAAGATATACCTGCGGTAGTTATTGAGAAGGAAAAGGAAATATATGTTACACAGGCTAAAAATGAAGGTAAGCCTGAAAAGATAATCGAAAGAATGGTTGAAGGAAGAATGGAAAAGTATTACAAGGAAATATGCCTTCTTGAACAGCCATGGATAAAAGATACGGATAAGACAATTAAACAACTCCTTACTGAAAAAATTGCAGCAATCGGTGAAAATATAGTTATAAGAAGATTTGTGAGGTATGAACGGGGAGAAGGGATAGAAAAAAAAGACGAAAATTTTGCCGAAGAGGTAATGAAACAAATAAATAAATAAAAGATAATTAAAGGGACAAAATATATTATGTCCCTTTTCTTTATAATAATACGGGGGTAAATATTAAATGAAAAAACCCAAATATAAAAGAATCATGATTAAATTAAGTGGGGAAGCAATTGCCGGGGATAAAAAAACAGGAATAGATGTAAAAACCTTGGCAAGTATATCAGGCAGTATAAGTGAGATATATAATTTGGGTATTGAAATAACGATAGTTATTGGAGGCGGTAATTTCTGGAGAGGAAGAAGCGGTAAGGGAATGGATAGAACAACTGCTGACCATATGGGAATGCTTGCAACTGTTATAAATGCCCTTGCTCTACAGGATGCACTTGAAGCCAAAAAAATACCTACCAGGGTTCAGACTGCGATTGAAATGAGGCAGATAGCAGAGCCCTATATAAGAAGAAAGGCAGTGAGGCATCTTGAAAAAAGGAGAATTGTAATATTTGCATGTGGTACCGGCAATCCTTATTTTTCAACTGATACGGCAGCTGCGTTAAGAGCTGCGGAAATTGATGCAGAGGTTATACTGCTTGCTAAAAAGGTTGACGGAGTATATGATTCTGACCCTGTTAAAAATCCGAATGCGAATAAATTTGATAAGCTTTCATATATTGATGTGTTAAGCAGGGGATTGGGAGTAATGGATTCTACAGCAACATCGCTTTGCATGGATAATAATATACCAATAATAGTTTTTGGTTTAAATGATCCTGAAAATATGCTGAAAATTATTCTTGGAGAGAATATAGGGACATATGTATTTGACTATAAAAAGGAAAACGTGTAAAATATATTAGTGGCAAAAAGAGGAACGAGGGGGAGGAGATTCTATGGAAAATCAGGAATATAAACCTGTAGAAGAAAAAATGGAAAAGACTATTCAAGTACTTAAGGATGAATTGGGAAGCCTAAGGGCAGGAAGAGCAAATCCATCACTTCTCAACAAAATAACTGTTGATTATTATGGGGTACAAACCCCAATAACACAACTTGCTAATATTTCTGTTCCTGAAGCGAAACTGATTGTTATTCATCCATGGGATGCTAAAATACTCCAGGAGGTGGAAAAATCAATACAGAAATCGGATATTGGTATTAACCCAATAAATGATGGAAAAGTAATAAGGCTTGTTTTCCCTGCTTTGACTGAAGAACGCAGGAAGGAACTTGTTAAGATTGTAAGGAAAAACGGTGAGGAAGCCAAAATCTCAATAAGGTCAATAAGAAGGGATATAATAGACAGTTATAAAAAGCAGGAAAAGAATAGTGAAATTACAGAGGATGATTTAAAAGATTCTGAAAAAGATATACAGGAAATTACGGACAGTTATATAAAAGAAATTGACCGCCTGATGGAAGATAAAGAAAAGGAAATAATGGAAGTATGACAGATATTCCCGATATATCAGGATATAAACTGAAGGATGCAGGGGTGATTTTAAAAAAATCCGGTATAAACGAAAAAATTGTTATAACATCACCTCCGAGAAAAATATACAAAGAATACTATGAAGAATTCCGTATCCTGAGAATCCGGAAAAATTCTAATGGTAGTGCAGAGATTTTGATATGCAGGTAAGTTAAAATATTTCCCCACAAACTGGGGATTTTTAATCTGGAGGTAAGATAATTTCCTATGGGAAAATTATCCTGGAGGAAGACATATATTGAAAAAGAGAAGATGCCTGTACATATTGCAATAATTCCTGATGGGAATGGACGTTGGGCAAAAAGACGTGGTATGCCGAGAATGTTTGGCCACAGAGTGGGTTCAGACAATTTAAAGAAGATTGTAAAGCAGAGCAGTGAACTTGGTTTAAAATATCTGAGTGTTTATGCATTTTCAACAGAGAATTGGTCAAGGCCTGAAAGTGAAGTTAATGCATTAATGGATTTACTCATTGAATATTTAAAAAATGCCGAAAAAGAACTTTCCGGTACAGGAATAAAATTAAAAGTAATAGGGAACAGGCAGGAATTAACTGAAAAACTTCAGACAGAGATCATAAGAGTGGAGAAATTAACTGAAAATAACAAGGGAATGGTGCTTGTTTTTGCATTAAATTACGGTGGCAGATATGAGATAATGAATTCATTACAAATAATAATAAAAAACTTAAAAGATGGTAAAATTAAATACAAGGATGTAGATGAAAATTATTTTCAGAATAATCTTTATACATGTAATATCCCGGATCCCGATATTATTATACGAACAAGTGGTGAACAGAGACTAAGCAATTTTCTTCTCTGGCAATCGGCTTATTCTGAGCTTTTTTTCCCGAAAGTACTTTGGCCGGATTTTGGAAGAGAGCATTTTATAAAAATCATAAAAGAGTATCAGAAGAGGAAAAGAAGGTTTGGAGGAATTTAGCATGAGGAAGAGGATTATAAGTGCTGCAGCAGGTTTGTTACTTTTTATGGTTGTAATGATTTTTAAAGATATTTTGCTGGACAAGGTAATATTTATAATAGCACTCATAGGAATTAATGAATTTTACGATGCGCTTATTAAGGCAGGATACAGACCATTTAAAGTAATAGGATACCTATCCTGTTTACCAATTCTTTTTGTAACACACATTACTGGAATATATATAGCCCTTTTATGTTTTGCAGTATTAGTAATACTTATGGCAATGGTTGTTTTTGAAGGCCGGAAGTACAAAGTAAAAGATGCTGCGTTAACAGTATTCGGTATTTTATACGTAGCGTTTCTATTTTCATTTGTAGTGCTTACACAAAAGCTTGAAAATGGCAATGTTTATATTTGGCTGGTATTTGCAGGAGCATGGATAACGGATACATTTGCGTTTTTTACAGGAAAGGCTTTTGGAAAGAGAAAAATACTTCCCGAAATAAGCCCCAAAAAAACTGTGGCAGGATTTATAGGGGGATTTGCAGGTTGTATATTCACATTTACTATCGCCGGGGTTGTAATACATAATTATATAAACCTTATCCCTGTTTTTCACTATACGATAATGGGAACAATTTGCGGATTTTTATCTCAGATGGGTGACTGGGCTGCATCTGCGATAAAAAGATATGCGGATATAAAGGATTACAGCAGTATCATGCCCGGTCATGGTGGTGTTCTTGACAGATTTGACAGTGTACTTTTTACAGCACCTGTGATATACTTTTATATCAGTTTGGTGGTGTAACAGAGCCTGTATTATAGGAGACAGGAAAAACGTATGGTAAAAAAAATTGCAGTACTTGGTTCGACAGGTTCCATTGGCGTACAGACACTTGATGTTGCAAGAAGGTTGAAATTCAAGGTTAGTGGTATTTGTGCACGCTCAAATATTGATTTGCTATATAAGCAGGCAATAGAATTCAAACCTGAAATGGTTGGTGTCTATGATGAAAAACTGGTGGAAGTACTTGAAAAAAAATTAAGTAAAACAAATATTGAAGTTGTAAGCGGCATGGAAGGTATGTGTGAAATTGCTTCACTACCCGGAACGGATACGGTTGTAGCTGCTATTGTTGGTATAGCAGGATTAAAACCCGTACTTGCTGCTGTAAGGAAAGGTAAAAGGATTGCACTGGCCAATAAGGAAACACTTGTTACAGCAGGACAGATAGTTATGACTGAAGCAAAAAAATACGGAGCTGTAATACTGCCTGTAGATAGTGAACATTCAGCCATTTTTCAATGCCTAATGGGAAATAACAAGTCATTTATATCAAGGATTATCCTTACAGCATCAGGGGGACCCTTCAGAGGTAAAAATTTAAACGAATTAAAAAATGTTAAAGTTGATGAGGCTTTAAGACATCCAAACTGGAAAATGGGACGGAAAATAACCATAGATTCTGCTACACTAATGAACAAGGGGCTTGAAGTCATAGAGGCAAAGTGGCTCTTTGATATTGAACCTTCAATGATTGACGTTGTTATTCATCCACAGAGCCTTGTACATTCAATGGTTGAGTATATTGACGGTTCAATTATTGCACAGCTTGGCCCTTCCGATATGAAACTACCAATACAATACGCACTTTTGTATCCTGACAGGGGTGATAGAGCAATATCCCCCCTAAATTTGACAGAAATCAAAGCTCTGACATTTGAAATGCCTGATTATAAAACTTTTCCATGCTTAGAGATTGCATACCAGGCACTTAAACTGGGAGGAACAATGCCTGCTGTAATGAATGCTGCAAATGAGGAAGCAGTAAAAATGTTTCTTGAAAAAAAAGTTGAGTTTTTAGACATATCTCGTATAATCAAACATGTTATGAAAAAACATAAGGTGAATATTTATCCATGCCTTAATGATATAATAGAAGTGGATATGTGGGCAAGACAGGAAGCAGAAAAGTTTTTGCAAACCTGATTTTAGCCTTATATAAAGAATGGAGGTTTAAGAATGAACATATTTATAGCCATAATTGCGTTAAGTTTTTTGATTATAATTCATGAACTGGGACATTTTATCGCGGCGAGACTTGCCGGTATCAAGGTGCTTGAGTTTTCAATTTTTATGGGGCCAAAGCTTTTTAGTATAAAAAGGGGAGAAACAGTATATTCAATAAGAGCGATTCCAATAGGAGGTTATGTCAAAATGGAGGGCGAGGATGAGGCATCCGATGACATGAGAGCCTTTAACAGGAAAAAAAGATGGGTAAGGGCACTGGTACTGTTTGCAGGGCCCTTTATGAATATACTTATGGCTTTTATAATTATATTTATAATGTCTGCCTATGGAGGATACTTCACTGATGAACTTGTTGTAAGGCAGGATTCTCCTGCTTATGATGCCGGAATAAGGTCAGGAGATAGGATATTAAGTTATGATGATAAAAAAATATATCACAGGTATGATATGATGGTTTTTATGAACGTGTCAGGAGATAAACCTGTAACAGTGAAATTGGAGAGAAACGAAAACGAGCTTTCTGTAATATTCAAACCTGAAAAAATAACTGCACATACAAGGTATCTTCTGGGGTTTATTCCAAAAGAACTGGGAGAAAAAGATAGTGATTCAAATGTTGTAGAATCGGTAACGCCTTCAGGGGCAACAGGCGATAAAAGCCTTCGTGCGGGAGACAGAATTGTTGCGTTAAATGAAGTAAAAATTAATAACAGGTTTGAGATAGCACAATTTATGGATAAAAACAAGGATAAGCCATTAAATATTATAGTAATAAGAGAAGGTAAAACTGTTACCATAGAAGGATTTAAACCATCAACTGAGTTAACGCCTGAATACTATGATGCGGGTATGGATTTTGCAAGTACTAAAGGTAATATAAATGGTGCTTTAAAATATTCCGGAGTTTATACATTTTCAATAGGAAGAAGTGCAGTTTATACAATTATTTGGCTGATTAAGGGTAATGTTTCGATAAATCAGTTGTTAGGGCCGGTTGGAATTGTTACAACACTGGGTGATGTAGTTGAACAGAGCCCTGATATTTTAAGCAAAGTATTGAACCTTTTAAGCCTTATGGCATTTATAAGCATAAGTCTTGGAATATTCAACCTTATACCGTTTCCAGCTCTTGATGGTGGAAAACTTACATTAATTGGAGTAGAAGCTGTTACAAGAAAACCCATACCTCCTGAGAAAGAAGCGATTATTTCTATGATAGGGTTTGCATTACTCATAATTTTACTTGTTTTTACAGTGTATAATGATATATTAAGACAGGCGACAGGGAGTTAAAAAATGTATAATATGAGTGATGCGAAAAACAATGGTTATAGGTACAAAACTAAAAAAATATACGTAAGGGATGTCCCAATAGGCGGAGATGCACCTGTTTCTTTACAGTCCATGACTAATACGGACACAAGGGATGCAGTATCAACCGTAAAACAGATTTTAAGGCTTGAGGAGGCCGGATGCGATATTGTAAGACTTGCGGTACCCGATGAAGAAGCGGCAATTTCTCTTAAAGAGATAAAACGGCAGGTGAAAATACCTGTTGTTGCAGATATACATTTTGATTACAGACTTGCAATTTCAAGTATGGAAAATGGAGCAGATAAAATAAGATTGAATCCTGGAAACATAGGAAGCAAGGAACGTGTAAGAAATGTAACCGCTGTTGCAATTGAAAGGAACATACCCATAAGAATCGGTGTAAATTCGGGTTCAATAGAGAAACATATACTCGAGAAATATAATGGTGTAACAGCAGAAGGTATGGTGGAAAGTGCACTTTCACATGCAAAAATACTTGAGGATTGTGGATTTGAAAATATGGTATTTTCATTAAAGTCTTCAAATGTTCCTTTAACTATAAGGGCATACAGGATTATGTCATCGAGGACGGAATATCCTTTGCATGTTGGTGTTACGGAAGCAGGGAGTGTTTTTTCAGGGACAGTAAAATCTTCGGTAGGAATTGGCTGCCTTTTGGCGGAAGGAATCGGAGATACCATAAGAGTATCTCTCACAGGTGACCCTGTTGAAGAGATAAAAGCCGGCATGGAAATTCTTAAATCCCTGGGATTAAAGAAAAAAGGTGTTGAGATAATATCGTGCCCTACATGTGGCAGATGTGAAATTGATCTTGTATCAATTGTGAATCTTCTTGAAAAAAAACTTAAATCAGTTAAGAAGAATATTACTGTGGCAGTAATGGGATGTGCGGTAAATGGCCCAGGAGAAGCAAAAGAAGCAGATATTGGTATAGCAGGAGGGAAAAATGAAGGACTTCTTTATATAAAAGGAAAAAAAATCCGTAAAATACCCGAAAACAGAATTGTTGAAGAATTGATAACTGAAATAAATAAATTGTAATAGCATATTTATTGACAAATTCTAAACTAGTTAGTATAATTACATCTGTCGGTTTTAAGGGGTGAGCTGATTGAACATTAATCTACAGAAATTAGAACTGTTAAGAACCGACGGTACATCTTAGGATTCCAGGTTTGATGCACTCAAGGATTTCAAGATACAAAAAATGTAAATGGTTAATTGGAGGTGTAACATATGGCAAATCCCAAGCGCAGATGGTCCAAGGCAAGAACAGGTAAGAGAAGGTCTCAGTGGAAGCTAAAGGTTCCAAACCTGGTAGAGTGTCCACGGTGCCATAATTTAATGATGTCACACAGGGTATGCAGTGAGTGCGGGTATTATAAAGGTAGGGAAGTATTAAAAGTAGTTAAAGAAAAGAAAAAATAAAAAAATACACGGGACAAGTAAAGAATAAAAAGCAGCAGCCGATAAAGCTGCTGCTTTTTAATCAGAGGAGGACTTCATTATTGGTTAAAAGCCATGCTGTAGTAGAAAAAATAATCCCGGGCAGTATTGCCGAAGAGGCGGGAATAGAGAAAGGTGACAAAATAATTTCAATAAATGGAGCCAGAATAAATGATATATTTGATTACCGTTTTTTATGTGCAGAAGAATTTTTATTGCTTCGTACAATCAAAAAAGATGGCAGTATTCTTGATGTGGAAGTCAGCAAGGAACAATATGATGACATGGGTATTGAATTTAAAAAACCTCTTATCGATAATGAAAAATCATGTACCAACAAATGTATTTTTTGTTTCATAGACCAGCTTCCAAAAGGAATGAGGGATACACTGTACTTTAAGGATGATGATCCCAGGCTTTCATTTCTCACAGGCAACTATGTTACATTTACAAACATAAAAGAAAAAGAACTCGAAAGAATAATAAAATATAGGTTTTCTCCTATGAATATATCTGTTCATACAACAAATCCTGAATTAAGAAAGTTTATGTTGAGAAACAGATTTGCAGGCAATATATTGGATATAATAAAAAAGCTTACAGGTAACCATATAAGTGTAAATTGTCAGATAGTATTGTGCAGAGGCATAAATGATAAAAACGAGCTTGACAGGACAATAGCTGATCTGGCTGAATTATATTCGGGAATGAACAGTCTCTCAGTTGTTCCCGTAGGACTGACGAGATTCAGAGAGGGTTTGTATGAGTTTGAACCTTATGATAAAGAAGCATCAAGACAGGTTTTAGAGCAGATTAAAAAATGGCAGTTAAAATTTATTCAAAAGTATGGTTCAAAAATAGTTTATCCGGCCGATGAATTTTATATTATGGCTGGAATTGCCTTACCAAAATATGAATTTTATGAAGATTTTCCGCAGATAGAAAATGGTGTAGGGCTTGTTACACATTTTTTATATGAATTTGACAATTATTTTAAAGAAATTCAAAATACGAATACCCTGAATCTACCCAGAAAAAGGAATATAAGTATTGCCACGGGAACAGCCGCATACCCTTTCATAAGGGATATCAGCAGAAAGATTGAAAAAAGAATTAAACTGCTTAAGATAAACGTATATAATATAAAAAACGGATTTTTTGGAGAAAATGTAACGGTAACAGGGCTTTTAACAGGAAAGGACATATGTATGCAGCTTGAAGGAAAGGAACTGGGAGATGAACTCCTTATTTCGAAAAGTATGTTAAAATCAGGAGAGGAAATTTTACTGGATGATGTAAATGTGAAAGAAATTGAAGATAGACTGGAAGTTTCGGTTAAAACAGTAGAAAATTCCGGTATGGGTTTTATAAAAAATGTAATTGGATATGATTCAAGATAATTTTTGGTATAATTTAAAATAAATCATGGAAGAAGGTGAAACTGTATTGCCAAAACCTGTTGTAGCAATTGTTGGAAGGCCTAATACCGGTAAATCGGCTTTTTTTAATTATGTATCAGGAAAAAGAATATCAATAGTTGATGATACTCCAGGCGTGACCCGCGATAGAATATATACCACGGCAGAATGGAGAGGAAGACCTTTTATATTAATAGATACCGGGGGTATTGAAACTGACTCTAATGACAGTATAATACAGGAGATAAGAAATCAGGCAAAGATTGCAATTGAAACTGCTGATGTAATTATTTTAATGGTGGATGGGAAAAGTGGTATTACCTCCTTGGACAGTGAAGTGGCTGTAGTACTGCGAAAAGCGGGAAAGAATGCTGTACTTGCTGTAAACAAGATTGATAATATAGGAGAGCCGCCTCCGAATGTTTATGAATTTTATAAACTTGGTTTTAAGGATTTACATTGCATTTCTTCAATACATGGACTTGGAGTAGGTGATTTACTGGATTGTGTATTCGAATATTTTCCCGGCGATATAGAAAAAGGATGTGAAGAGAAGGATGTAATAAAGGTTGCAATTATTGGCAAACCAAATACAGGAAAGTCTTCACTTGTAAACAAACTGCTTGGCGAAGAGCGTGTTATAGTAAGTGAGGTGCCTGGCACTACAAGAGATGCTATTGATTCATATATTAATAAAAATGGTATAAATTATGTAATTATTGATACTGCAGGTATTAGAAAGAAAAGCAGGATTAATAAAAATATTGAAAAATACAGTATCATTAGAGCATTGACAGCAGTTGAAAGAGCGGATGTATGCCTTATAATGATAGATGCGTGTGACGGGATTACAGAACAGGATAAAAAGATAGCGGGATATGCAAATGAACAAGGTAAAGGATCAATAATTGTGATTAATAAATGGGATCTTATAGAGAAAAAGACAGGAAGTCTGGAAACCTATAGGAACAATGTATATGAACAGCTTAAATTCCTGTCCTATGCTCCTGTAATTTTTATATCGGTAAAGACAGGCCAAAGGGTTGAAAGGTTATATGAGCTTATAGACCATGTAAATGAACAGGCTGCATTAAGGATATCTACGGGCATGCTGAATGATGTTATAAATGAAGCAACTGCAATGGTACAGCCGCCATCCGACAAAGGAAAGAGACTTAGAATATTCTATACGACCCAGGTTTCAATAAGGCCGCCTAAATTTGTAATATTTGTAAATAACATTAAACTTATGCATTTTTCATATGAAAGATATCTTGAAAATCAGTTGAGAAAAAGTTTTGGCTTTGAAGGTACACCAATAAGGTTTATCATAAAAGAAAGAGTGAAAAAAGAATAAAAATAGAGGAAGGGGAGAAATATATTGGAAACTTTTTTAATAGCACTTACCGTTATTACCGGATATCTTTTAGGCAGCCTTAATAGTTCCCTTATAGTTGGAAAACTGTATGGAGTTGATATACGGAAAAAAGGAAGTGGTAATGCAGGACTTACCAATACAATGAGAGTACTTGGAAAAACAGCTGCACTAGCAGTTTTAGCAGGTGATATAATAAAAGGTATAATTGCATGTATTGTTGGTTTGTTACTAGTAGGACAAACAGGGATACTGGCCGGTGGCACTGCTGCAGTGATAGGGCACAACTGGCCGTTATATTTCGGTTTTAAGGGAGGTAAGGGAGTTCTTACCACACTTGCGGTTATTATGATGATGGATTGGAGGATTGGGCTTTTGCTGCTTGGAGTGTTTCTGATAATTGTTTTTGTTACAAGGTATGTTTCACTTGGTTCCATTATTGGTGCAGCCTTGATACCCGTTTTTTCATTCCTGTTTGGCAAGGATGCAATGTTTATTCTATTTTCATTTTTTTTAGGGTTATTAATTATTATAAGGCATTACTCAAACCTGTCAAGACTTATTAATGGTACGGAATCAAAACTTGGTAAAAAGGTTTAAAAAGGAGTATGTAAAAATGAGTGAAAGAATAGCGATTCTAGGTGCCGGAAGCATGGGAACAGCAATGTCCGTACTGCTTGCAGGAAATGGACATAGGGTTTTTGTGTGGTCACCTTTCAAAGCAGAATTAGAAGCACTTACAAAACACAGGGAACACAGGAATAAACTTCCAGGTGTAAAAATACCGGAAAAGGTATATTTCACAAATAGTCTTGAAGAGATTTTAAAATACGGTAAATTTATCATACTGGCACTACCGTCCCAGACTATACGGCAAAACATGAAAAGGATTGCGGAGTATTTTAATTCTGAAAGTATTTTAGTAAGCTGTTCAAAGGGGCTGGAGGAGGAATCATGCCTTACGCCTTCCGAGGTTATTAGACAAGAACTTCCAGGGAGCAAGGTAGTTGCTCTTTCGGGGCCGAGTCATGCCGAGGAAATAGCAAGAGCCATACCAACAGCTGTAGTAGCTGCATCCGAGGACAGGGAGCTTTGTGAAAAAGTGCAGGAAGTATTTATGTCGTCAATGTTCAGGGTATACACAAACGGGGATATTAAAGGAGTTGAATTTGGAGGTGCTGTTAAAAATGTCATAGCTCTCAGTGCGGGTATTTCCGATGGACTCGGATATGGAGACAATACCAAGGCAGCCTTGATTACAAGGGGAATTACAGAAATAACGAGACTGGGTGTTGCCATGGGAGCCATGCCTGAAACTTTCTCTGGGTTGACGGGGATTGGAGATCTGATTGTTACATGTACCAGCATGCACAGCAGAAACAGGAGGGCAGGGATACTTATAGGGAAAGGAAAATCAACACAAGAAGCACTTGATGAGGTTGGTATGGTTGTTGAAGGTGTTTCAGCAGCAAAACCTGCTTATGAACTCTCCATGAAATACAATGTAACAATGCCTATTGTTACCGAAACCTATAGGGTTTTGTTCGAGGGTAAATCACCAAAGCTGGCTGTTTATGATCTTATGGGAAGAGAAAAAAAAGATGAATACTGAAATACATGGCAACAGTTCTTATTTATCTTACACAATGTAAATACTGTAATTATATTCTTTATAAACCCTTAAGGCCTATACTTTCAGCTGCTGCCTGCATTCCCTTGATGGTTTCCTCTATCAAATCGTTTAAATTCATTTCAAGCATTTCTGAACCTTCACTGATAATTTCCCTTTTTACCCCTGCGGCAAAGCTTTTCTGATTCCATTTCTTTTTTACAGACTTTGCCTTCATGTCCAATATACTTTTACTGGGCCGTACCAGGGCTGTTGCAACTATCAATCCGGTTAATTCATCAACTGCGTACAATACCTTTTCCATTTTTTCCTTAGGTTCAACATCAGTACAGATTTTCCATCCATGGCTTATGATTGCCCTTATATATTCCTGTGGCCAGCCTCTCTCCTCCAGTATTTCCCTGGTTTTGTGGCAGTGTTCATCAGGATACATTTCATAATCCAGATCATGAATCAATCCGATAATACCCCATTTTTCAACATCCTCGTTAAACAAACCGGCGAAATGCCTCATTGCAGATTCCACAGCCAGTGCGTGTTTTATAAGGCTGTCACTTTTGGTATATTCCTTAAGGAGACTGAAAGCTTCATCCCTGTTTGGTTTTGTTCCTGTCATATTTACACCTCTTTCCGGAGTTTCATGTCACTCCTGATATTTGAAATCAGTATCTTATAATGCTGTTTATATAATTATATAATACAAAATCAGGGTTTTCAACATACCCTGATACCCTAATGTGTAAATTGCTTCCGTTTGCCTATGAGATAATCCATTAACATGTGTCCCATGTCAATATAAATACCTGTCTTTGCAGCTTGTATCTCATCATATCCCTGTATTGCCTGATCATTCTTTTCGGTATTGTCATATAGGATGAAAGGTACCGGTTCGGATGTATGGGTCCGTAACGAAAGTGGTGTTGGATGGTCGGGCAGTATTAAAATCCTGTAATTATCAAGATTTTCAAGGCCATTTATAATGGTGCCTGTTATTTTTTCATCAATAAGCTCAATTGCTTTTACCTTATTTTGTGTTTCATGCCTGTGTCCACATTCGTCCGGTGCTTCTATATGAACATATACAAAGTCCTTGCCGAATTCAAGTTCTTTAAGGGCAGCAACGGCCTTGCCCTCAAAATTTGTGTTTATATTACCTGTTGCACCTTTTACATTAATAGAATCAAGCCCAGCACATACGCCAATTCCTTTTATAAGGTCAACGGCTGAAATAACTGAACCATTTATTGAATATTTATCCAAAAAAGAAGGTAGGGAAGGTTTTCTGCCTTCTCCCCATAACCATATTGAATTCGCAGGTCTTAAACCTTTTTCAAGCCTTGTTGTGTTTACAGTATGGTTTTTAAGGATTCTGACACTTTTTTGCATCATATCAAGAAGAATGCTTCCGTTTTTGCCATGTGGCAGGTATTGCTCGATATTTCTTTCAAGTATATTGTGCGGTGGTGTAAGCGGTGAGGGATCAAATTCCAAAGGCCCGTTTTTCCATACCATAAGATGGCGATAGCTTATACCGGGATAGAAACACAAGGTTTCCGTACCAAGTTGTTCGGAAATGTCTTTTATTAGAATTGCAGCTTCTTCCGAAGATATCTCATCAGAACTGTAATCTATCATTGTCTTGTTTTTATATTCAATTTCTTCTGATAGTGTAACAAGATTACATCTCAAGGTTGTATCACTGGCATCAAGTTCAATACCCATACTGACAGCTTCAAGGGGAGAACGCCCAGTATAGTAAACTGCCGGATCATATCCCATGACAGAGAGGTTGGCAACATCGCTTGCCGGTGAAAATCCCTCGGGTACATTTTTTACCATACCTGTTTTACCAAGACGGGCAAGCTTATCCATATTGGGTGTTTTTGCGTACTGCAAGGGGGTTTGGTTGTCAAGTTCCGCAACGGAATAGTCAGCCATTCCGTCACCTAGAATAACTATATACTTCATATATGTACGGTCCTTTCTGAGTTAAATTATTTCTGCTTAATTATATCAAGTCATTGGTATTAGTCAAGGCTGTCAAGGGGACGGGGTAGGTGACACCCAATTGGGTGTCAC
>CAZANH010000221.1:0-2391 GCA_964486515.1 uncultured Eubacteriales bacterium | reverse complement strand
CCGCTTATCTCTAATTCTAGCAGAAATATGAACATTAGGAAAGTGCATAATGATAAGTTTGATTCAAAAAAAGCGGCTCTTTTAGGATTAAATCCTAATAGAGTAGAGAAATAATAGCCAGTATTATTTCCCTCTCGTTGAACCGTACGTACGGGTCTCGTATACGGCTCTACAACTTATATTCCAACACTTCTTAAATAGTATTGTAAAGGATTGAGCAAACATGCTCCGTCCTTTACTTTTGTTTCAAGTAACTTTGGACTTAATATAAAATTCACTACATTCATCCCACTACTTTTGTACCACCCAAGTCTTGAGTTCGCAACTTTATAAATAGCTTCATGATTGAACCCATTATTATATTTTCTATTTAGATAGGTCAAATTTCTATAGATTGTCTTAGGTTTCTTCCATTGTTTCATAAGAATTACCCTTATTTTATGTCTTAACCATGTTCCAAACTCTTCCATGAATCCTTTCATCATTCCAATTCTAAAGTAATTTATCCACCCAACAACCATTTGATTTACCCTTTTTATTGTTACTACTAAGGAACGTGATACTGCTTTACCTCTTTTTAGATATTCGCTCATCTTTTCATATAAGGCTTTCTTCTTTTCTGATGTGGGTTTTACTTTCCATTGTCCACCATGTTTTAGAAATGTGAACCCTAGATATTTACTCCTTGTTGGTCTGACTACTTTTGATTTTGTTGCATTTACTTTAAGAAATAATTTTCTTTCAATCCAACCACTGATTGACTTCATGACACGATTAGCTGCCATTTCGCTTTTTGTGAAAATAAGCACATCGTCTGCGTATCTTACGAAACGCAGTCCTCGTTGCTCCAATTCTTTATCTAACTTATCTAAATAGATGTTGGATAATACAACAGATAACGGACCTCCCTGTGGAACTCCTGTCGTTGTTGCTTTTACTAGTCCTTTCTCCATTACCCCTGCTTTCAGGTATTTACGAATTAGGTTTAATGTTGCACTGTCATTTACTTGTTCTCTAAGAATTTGAATTAATTTATCATGATTTACTTTATCAAAGAACTGTTCAATATCAATATCTATGACCCATTCATAACCATCATTTAAATATACTAATGCTTGTTTGGTTGCATCATGACAACTTCTATTTGGTCGAAATCCATAGCTATATTCACTAAATATCTCTTCATAAATATCAGATATTGGCTGTGCAATTGCTTGTTGTATTGTTCTATCAAGGGCAGTTGGAATTCCCAATGGTCTCATTTTTCCATTGCTCTTTGGTATATATACTCTTCGTACTGGTTTTGGAAAATATGTCCTAGTTCTAATAGAATTCACAATATCATCTTTATTAGACTTAATGTAATCCCCTAGTTCCTCTACCGTTATACCATCAATCCCACTCGCACCTTTATTTTTAACAACTTTCTTGTACGCTCTGTTTAAGTTCTCTTTTGTTGTAATCACTTCAATTAATTTCATTGCTGTTACTCCTCTGTTTATTATAAAATTTATACATATCACTCCTCTAGACATAGACAATATACCTCGGTTACGTTCCTACTTTTCTTGTCCATCCGATTTCTAGCTTATGTATTATTTTAAAAATAACGATTTGTACTATAAATCGTTTCAGTCCTTCGGTTATTATACCTACTATGACTTCATCTGACTCCCTCCCTAAACCTTTTTCGACCATATCTTTTGATATGTGGGTAGGGTCTCCCAGGGTAAGACACTAATCTTTCATTCCACAACCTCTTAATTTACAACTTCGGTTTACGTTTACCTTTTGGGCTTTAGTTTGAAATGCAACCTCACCCACCTAATCGCCTTATCAAGTTTCTGTTCGTAGGCTCAAGAATTTTGCTACACCACTTCCTTCATCTATATCATTACTGATACCAACTTGTGGTTCGCTACACTTGGCGGTAAATACCCGTGGCTAGACTTTCACTAGCTAGATTAGTGCCATGCCTGGCACACATCAAAAAATCACTACAGGAAATATTTCCTATAGTGATTTTACAGTTAACTATATCTTGTCTAATTAAATTTATACAATATATTAGTAAGAAATTTATTTTCTGTAGTACTCTTCAGCATCTTCTTTAGTTTTATGAACTGTACCACGTGGATGTTCAGGCGGAGCATAAATAGAGTACAATTTAAGTGGTGTACGACCTATATTGATCAGATTGTGCCATTTACCAGCAGGGATAAATATTGCATAGTCATCATAAACTCTTGCTCTAAAATCTAACTGATCTTTTCTATCTCCCATCATAACAATTCCTCGCCCTTCTTCAATGCGTATGAATTGATCAAGGTCAAAATGCATTTCTAAACCTATATCATCACCAACATTGATGTTCATCAATGTAAGTTGCAA
>CAZANH010000220.1:0-5454 GCA_964486515.1 uncultured Eubacteriales bacterium | reverse complement strand
CTCACATTTAAAGTGGGAAAGATAAACCTATTATTCTCAATTAATGATGTGTCAAGGTCTGCAATCCCACCTTTATTGAAAGTGTTTACTTGCTTCATTGCCTACCCTTCTTTCACAATTAATATCTCTGTTGAAACTGTTGATGAGTTCCAATCAGCAGATGATAACCATATCTCAGAAATAGTACTTGCGTTTACAATTAAAGTTTCTGTTTCTCCTGCATCAATATAAAGCCCAGACTCAATATCACTTCCACCATCAGTAGTACCGACATTTAAATATATTTCAGTAGTTGAAGTGAATTTAATTTGATAAGTCAAATATCCAGATGAAACATCGCTAATTTTACCATTTGCAGTTGCATCTGAAGGTATGATAGTTTTGTTAATTCGGTTAGAAATAATATAATATTTCGCTGTAGGACTGAAAGTAGTAACAATAATTTTAGCCCAATCATTTTCTTCTGTTAAGACATGAACCGTACGATCAGAAGACAAATTAACTAAGACCAAATTAGATGTTCTATCAATTTTTTGTATTAAATATTCTTCATTTAAAAAAATAGAAGTCATCAATAGAGCAGTAACATCTCCACTTGCTGCATTTACAAATGTATGTTTATGAAATCTTGATATGGACCCACTAGATGATATTTCATAGTTAATAATGTTTTTTGATGGATCAATAGCTTCAAAATCAAGCCATGTGGCACTAGAAAAATCTGCTGGGTTGTTGCTCATGGTAATATCACCAACAGTAGTAAACTTCCATTGAGAGTTTTTAAAATCTCCATCTTCAACAACAAATGTTGTTCCTAAGAAATTAATGCCACCTGTATCTATAGAAAATAACGGATTTCTTACCCAAGAACCTTCTTTTACCGTCCAAACGCCATTCATATGAGGAGTAATCTCATTGGCTAACAATACATCATCATCAGCAGAACAAGTAGCACCATTAATGGTTTTTTCTCCTGACAACAATGCTATTGCTGTTGTGGCAACACTTTTAACACGAAATCTCCCATCAAATATTTTAGCTTTGAAATCATCCCCATCAAGATAAAGTTGCCATACGACAGCATTAGTGTAGTCCTCAACAAGCATACCTTCTGAAAAAGCCGTTTTACCGCCAAACTTAATAAGTTCATTAATGGTTTTAAATTCAAAGCTACTTGAAATAGATCTTTTGCCATCCAGTGGGAATGGCCCCGTTGTAAACAATTGTGATCCTATAGTTCTCATATTATTTTTTTTTATTATGTTATGCATCAAATGGATTTGGTGGTATCTCAGCTACTGATTTTAATTCATTTCCTGGTGTTGTCTTATCGTCTTCAGATACATAAAACTTTAATCTATGAAGTAATGTTGGATTTATATCATTACCATGCCCCCTTTTCATTATCATTTGATGATCTTCCCCATTAAAAGTTACCGTTTTTTTTATAATAGTTAAAAGATTACCAGGTAATAAAGAAGGCAAATCATCCCATGGATAAATAGGAAACTTGTTTTCTTCGTTAAATGAATCACTCCAATACTCATATTCCGGAAAAGCATTTGGGCCTTCTGATGGGAATAAAACGTACTCCCAACCAAAACCATCATCATAAGGTGAGTCAACACCTGTAAAAAGAAATCCCCATTTTACATGAATACCGGGTGCATTTTCTGCGTCAAGCATAACCGCTTGTGTCTTTAAAAACTTGATTTGAACAGCATCATCAATGTTGGAACCCAAAAATTCATTTCCATCATCAGTTTCATATAAAATCCTAAAAGATGTAGGAGCCCCATCCTCAGTATAGTCATAAATTCTAAAGACAGAAGCTCCATTGCCGTCTGAAATAATTGATCCTGACGAATCAAGCAAATTAAAATAACGATACCGCTGATCTATTTTATAATCAGGGATAGTACCAACAATAATTGCTTTTAGAAAGTCCCACTCATCTGTTCCGGCTGTTAAAGGGATATAAGAAGTGGTAGCCCCTGATGAAATATCATATTTATCATACATTGCATATGCTATGACATCAAAATCATCAGATGGCAAGTTGAAGTCGTAACTATATCCCGCATATACATTTCTCACTTTTGCGGGACCTCTTTGATATGGATATCCAAATATAGGCATATTATGTAAGATTTTGAGTTGCCAAACCAAACGAACCAACTAACTTAAGAGATGAACCAACTTCAACCAATACTCCTGTCCATGAATAAAGCTCTCCATCTCTCATTACTGATGACCCTAAATCTTCAAAATAAGCTGTATTAAATACTATTGTAGTATCTCCTCCTGTTGGTTTAAAAAAGAATATAAAAGATGCTCCTTCATACCTTTCAATAACATTTTCAGCTAAAATTGTAATACTTCCAATTGACACTGTAAATGATTGTGTATTTGATTTTGAAAGATCAATAGTATAGCTTGAGCCTGACAAGGAAAACGCTGGTTTAAATATTTTAGATAAAGATGTTTCATAAAAAACTCCTGCATTAGCATATATTATGTTGAACTTGTAAGCTTCACTTCCAATATTAATAACATCTGTTGTTTCAGGAATGACATCTTCGTCAATTTGTAAATCAACAACACCACTTTCATTAATATAAATGTTTTCTCCTCCCGAATAATCAATAATCAGGCTATCAACATATTTTTTGTGTGCAAACTCACGGTCATCTGTAGGGTCATCCGCAGGACCAGTCGGGAATGCATTAAAAGCCTTAACCCCACCAATATTTTGAGCTTCGTTAGTTAGATATCCTGACACAGAAAAAGATGCTTCTTGCGTTGCAATAATATGTTCTGCTTCGGTTAAGTGGAAATATTGACTATCAATACCACCTTGTATTCCATTTAAATTGTTATGTTCTCCTGTATAAAAACTACTTATGTTTAAAAATGGAGTAGTATCTGGCTGAACGATATTCGATTCTTCTACATAAATATATATCTTCCCGTCTGCTGTAATACCAATATCATCAGGATAAATTGGAGGTGAAGCATCAAGGTCTGTTGTATCATATGTAGGTAAATCATTAATATCATCCCCCGTAAAAACACGTCTGTTATCAGAATAGTCCCAGCCTACTGTGCTTGGATCTGATGCTCTTATTTTTGCTTGTCTTCCTGTTTCAATATCAATAACCCTTATTCCATGTGGAATAATAAATCTATCTGGTGATGTACATAAATCATTAAATGAAGAATAATCAGATGCACCACCAACGGCTGTTTTCCAATCTAAAGGAAGCCTTCCGCTAAATGAATATTGTGTGCTAAGTACTTGTGCCATAATTTGTTTATTTATTAAGTTGTTGAATAAGTCGTGTTAATCATTCCAGGGGTTATTCCTAACATTCCTGATGAAGGATTTGAACCCCTATGAATGTAAATTTTATAATTTTCTCCGCCAATTACTCTGTCAATTACAAAATAATAATCAGCAATATTTAATACGTCCCCAACACCTTCTTGAAAAAGAGTATAAACATAAGAAGATACTGGACAAGCAAAAAATTGATAAGCGAAATGAAATAAAAACTTTTCAAGAAGATAAGTTTTTAAAGATGAAATAAGAGATGACGAATTAAAAGTAATTATTAATGGTGAGACAATAGGAATTGCTAATTCATATTCAGTAACCTTTTCGTTACTTAAAATCCCATCGAGTGTACTTTGATTTATTGTATTCGTACCTGTAAGAACATTATGGATTACAAAATAACTATAATTAAACGATCCAGGGTCAGGTATTGCCGAATTAAAAACTATTGTCGTCTGATTGCTTTCATCATTATATGAAAACGAAGATACTGTTCGCCCAAAATTATCTTCATCGATTGTATAAAAAAATACTTGACGTCCAATATCTAAATATATTCTCATATCACCAGATACAGTTATTTGTAGTGTATTTAAATTAACCACATCCAATGGCCCAATAGCTACTAAAATAGAATTTCTAATTGAATATCCCTCATTTTCGAAAAAATCCTCACCAAGTATGCCCCAATACAGTTTAGGTGCCGGGCTATATGTAACATTATCTTCATCTTCAGAAACAGCATCATTTCCTTCTTCTCCAAGATTTTCCTGTATTTTTAGATTATAAATATCTCCACTGCCAATTGTTAATGTGGTCGTAAAAGAAAATGATCTACTATTTTCCATAACACCTTCAATAAATCCTGTCACTTCTGTCCATGCACCTCCATTTACATTCTGCCATATTTGATATTCATTTCCATTAGCAATAGATGGGGTTTTGTTTATTTTTACAGTAACTGAATATGTTTCCGATATTTGCAAATGTGTTATCTCAACAGGGTTTTGAATGTTGATGGTTTCTATATCAGACTCAATGTACCCGGTCATAATATTATCTTTGTATTGTAAGCTTAAGCTATATGATGATGCGGTTTCAAAATAAGGTGTTTCTAATTCATGTGTAAACAAACCTTCACCACTAATTTTTCCTAACGCCACTGCTCCGCTTAATGAAAAAACATTATCATTGGCAATAGTATTTCTTAATCTTATGTAATCCACATCAGAAGGTATTTCATTAAATTCAGCATCAACAACCATATTCATTACTAAATGAGAAGATGGATAAAACTTTGTTGGAGATAAAACAAGATTTATTATAGATATAGCAGCGGAATAATTTAATGTTGCTAAACTTGATGCATCCGATTCACACCCCTGTCCATCATCATAAATGGCTACTAATTCAAACGGTGTCTGAGTACTTATTTTTAAAGCATTGAATGTTTTTGTTATTGTTTGTCCTTCCAAATTTGATGTTAAATCAACATAATTTTGATCTTCAAGCATCCAATCTTTTAAAACTGAATATTGTCTTTGCACATAATTACTTCCTTCTGTCGGTGTAGGGTCAACCTCATAAAGCCTTAATTCTACATTACTGCTTTTATTAATCGCAGCATTGAATGTAGTATTTACGCCTTGTGTATTGCCTGTCGGTGGACTTAATGAAAGGGCTTCTGTAAATTCAATATCAACACATGTCCCTGTTGAAAGTATCTCTACTGTGTATTCTGTTGTGTGAAATCCACTTACACCATACTCTTCCACCTCTAATTTTATTATATATGTTCCTGGGTTTTGAAATAAGTATTCAATATTTCTTTTGTAGATAGTATCAATCAAATTTCCATTTCTGTAAATCTTCCAGGTGTATTTGTATTTACCAGGAAGGTTATATGATCTGTCTTCAAATCTCAGTGTTGTCCCTTGGTCGTAGCTTAATACATCATCTGTCAACACATCCGTTCTTCCTATTTGTGATTGATTATAAAATATTGAAAATGGAGCTTTTATCGGGTCTTCACCAGGAACTATTGTCGGTTCATTAAAAATATTAATACCACCTATTATCTTTTTCCAAAACAAACCGTCTTCAACGGGGTTTCCTGT
>CAZANH010000219.1:0-3246 GCA_964486515.1 uncultured Eubacteriales bacterium | reverse complement strand
TTACCCCGGGCAGTGTAATGAACCAGTCATATGTCTGATTGGGTGAAACAATAGCTTCAGGATCATTGCATATACAGGCATCGCAAAGCTGGTACCCTGTTGGTCCTCCTGTAAAATGTCGTTCCCATTCATCTTCAAAACCGTACTGCTTCAGGAGTTTTTTCCTTGTATCGAAAATTGTACTGAATTTTCCCCCCGGTATGCACATGGATACCGCAGCCGCTTCAAGCATGTTGGCTATATCATACTTTTTTTGTATGTCATCCGGCACTTTGTCTCCCAAATACAGCATCCTTGTTATGTTGGCATGAAGTCCGCGTTTTTTTACTGCAGGGTGCAAAAGTACAAACCGCTCCACCTTTTTATCAGTTGGTACGGGATGCCTGTACTTAAGTATTCTCTCATCACTTCCCACAAGAAGATTATCTACTATTATGTCATAACGTCCGAATTCTTGCAGCATCATAGCCTGTATGTCATATTCCGTAATTCCCGGTTTTATCTCATCTGCCACTTTACAAACGATTTCTTCAACCTTTTCACCTATCCAGCCGCACTTTTCAATTTCCTTTTCAGTCAATGGATAATGCAGACTATATATTTTCTCAGGTAAACATTCGGCTCTGTCAATGGGAATATCTAAAAGGCCTCGGACCGTCCATTAAATGTGCTACGCCATATGTCTTGCGTACCCCACAGATTCATATCGAAGGATATCTTTTTAAAATGATAATGAAATCTATCAAAGAGTAAACATTCAATGAAGGTTTCATTGAAATACATTACATGAACAGGTATCATTATTATGGCAATGCATGTTTTTTAATTATGTGTTAGTGTAATATTTATAACTGTTTTTTTCGACATGCCCCAGGAGATACATAAAACTGTAAGCAGGTATTTTAAAAATTTTATCAGGACGATTTGACAATGGTCCGTAATCATCTTCAAGTTTTGTTATAAGCAGTGCTCCGCTTGCTTTGTCACATTGCTTGACTATGGCTTCGTCATTACTGATGCTGCTATCTTCCTGATATTTTACTTCGATAAGTATTTTACCTCTTGGATATTCAACAACCATATCAATTTCCTTGTTCTTTCCGCTACCCATCCTGTAATAACCTACACGGGTCGTGTCCCTGTAATAAAACGCATAGACATGTTTATAGACTGCGGTTTCTGCTATTATGCCCATCTCGTCCGGATTTATTAAAATATCGTCTTTCATGAGAACTGCGTTACGAATGGCTGCATCTGCAATGTATATTTTAGGCTGTGCCTTTAGTATTTTTTTCCCGCCCAGTTCTATCGGTGGACTTACATATATCAGGTTTGCACCTTGTAAAAGGTGAATGTATTTTTCTACGGTTGGGCGAGTCACCCCGTTTAGTTCTTTAGCTATAGCATCAATACTTATAACATTTGATGAATGATAACAAAGGTACAAAAATATCTTTTCAATATCTGCGATACTTCTTATTTTATAAATTGATGGAATGTCTCTTTTAAGAACCTTGTCAACAACATCCTCTCGCAGAACTCTCTGGGCATATAAATTATCTTCTGATAATGCTAGTTCAGGAAAACCTCCAACCTGTAGATATCTCAGAAAATACTTGTATAATGGGGAAAGTTTCATGAACAATGCTGTCTGTTCTTGTTTCGACAGGCTTATCAGGCTGGTAGGCCTCAGGTTTTTATCAAGTTCAGGCCTGTCCTGAACTCCAACAAGCTCACAATATTCGTAAAATGACAGAGTGGGAACAGACAAGACCCTCCATCTGCCAACTCCGCTTTCAACCGCTTTGTCTAAAAGCAAAGGGCTTGCAGAACCGGTCGCTACAGCATATGAATCAGGCTGAATATCATATATTGTTTTTAGCCATGAATCCCAGTCATCAGTATACTGTATTTCGTCAAAGAAATAGTATACATCCTTTTCTGTGTAAACATTATTATGGTATATATCAAGAATTTTATTTAATGAACACAATTTGAGCAATGGATGGTCAAAAGAGATGTAAATAATTTTTTTTGGATTGTTATCTTCTATAAGCTTGTTAATCATTTGGTACAAGATTGTTGTTTTGCCGATACGCCTTGCGCCTGAAATTATAACCATCCTCCTTATGTCAGTATGATGCAGCACACTCAGTGCCTCATAATATGCAAAACGTTTAATTGGCTTGACAAAGTTTTTTGGCACAATTCCTGTTTTCCACCATGGATTGTATGAAGTTAAAACCTGAAAAATATTTTCAACACTTGTTATCTGCATTTTCTATCCCCCAAGCAAAATTATATTACCAAATTATATTATTGTCAATAAAATGTTAAAGTATACTTTAATTATTTAATATAATATCTTAAAATAAGGAGGTTGGTATTATCAAACAATGCCTTTCTCATCCATTGTCCCGCCATCCTTTCATCGAAACATCAATGTCCGTTCGATAGAAAACCTCAATATCGTCAGGCATATCGTCCGTATTTGCAAAGCTGTTGAGCAGCACGAGCCTCACACTGTTATTATAAAGCTTAAGCAGCCTTATTTTATCGAATTCCGTTTTGCTTGTATAGGAAGTAAGTTAGTACAACCCGAATTATGTCGAATAATGACAAATGTATATATTGGCGTTGTTAAACTTGGCAGTGGCAGTGTTACCTAGATATCCGGTACCGCCCTTATTATTTTTGTGATAAACTCATGTTATTTAATTAAAAAATTATTATAAATACATATTATTCAAATTCACAAAAAGCACTCTCCCTTATAGGAATGGATGTATCATTATTTATAGGTTTTATATTATCCTTGATTGCTGCTTTTTAAAATTATGGAACCACTCTGTTTTGATTATCCATAGCAGCTGCAGTGAGTATTCTTGCTTTTGGCTATGCGAGCAGCTATATTATTGCACGACCAGACATAAAAGAGTATAAAGAAACAGTATAAAAAATGGAGCGGGATGGGGCGACTGATGAGGAAATTGAAAAGTTTATGGATGATCATTTGATAGTTCACACTGCCTCCAATTTCGTGTTAATTTCTATCTGATTTATAATTTCTGACTCCACATACTCCCTGTACAGTTTCCTGCTATTTTCTTTGAAATACGAAAGTATTTTTTCATCCGTCACCAAATCGCTTTGCCTTTGCCCCATATATATATCATAGCTGCTCCATTGGTATTCCTCCGGCAATTCAACCATTGAAGCCTTTACAGGATTAAGGTGTATATATCT
>CAZANH010000218.1:0-1959 GCA_964486515.1 uncultured Eubacteriales bacterium | reverse complement strand
TAAGTTAATACACTGTGTAGGCAAATTTATACACTGTGTAGGCAAATTAAGGTGTCCGGATGTGGCCGTTATGCTGTCCGGATGTTTCCGGAATCAGTGTCTGGATGCGGCCGAAATAAGCATAAATAGGGAAAATGCCCTGCTCCGCTGAAAGTATGCACTTCAGCCGAAGGATAGACTGTTTTTAACTCCTCCCTTAATACCGGCGCTACCAGCGGATCATTATCTGATTCAATGATCAACACCCTCTGTGTTTACACCTTGCGTGTGCGTTTTGACGCTAATATATTAATGGATTGAAAGTTTTTCTGAATATGAAAATGGAATAATGCAATTTTTACCTGAGCATTTAAAAGCTTCTTCATGATGCATTTTGTCTATAATCTCCTTGGAATTCAATTGCCCTACTTCTGAAATGACTGTATCCAGTATACCGATATCCTCAGGGGTGAGTTCTTTGACTTCAAAGCTCTCTACCGGGTAAAATTTGTAGCCTATTTGATCAGGTTCATATAGTACTGTCTCAAATTCTACACCATCTAAATCTACAATTTGCTCATATCCTTCTGGTACTGCACCCATTTTTAGTGCGCTATACACTAGACCTGTTATTGACTTTCCCCTTTTTTTATAACTCAGATTGTCTGCATACCACAGCATCTTCATTAATTTAACTTTGTGAAGACTACTTACTTTCAAAGCATAGTAATTGATGATCTCCACGACTTTATTGAGGTTTAGTTTCACTCCGCCAGTAATGAGATCATCGGAGTAATTAGCATAATGAGCTTTAATAGAATCAATCAGGTAACAATTTTGCAGGTTTCTGAACTCCAGGTTAGCCGTTTGAAGATATTTATTGAAAGCTTTCTCTGAAATTGCACCTTCAGATCTTTTTAGCATTTGAAGAAACCATTTAGGATCTGTATCAATTTTTCTTAATACATCATCGTGGGCACGATCTTGCACTTGATGGTTTTCATATCTTGTTATAGTAGCTTTCCCCCAGTTCAGGATCTCGGAAAAATCCTTCTGGCTCACTTCATATTTATTTCGGATTGCAATAATTTCACTAGAGGTCAATAAACCGACTTTTTCCCTGTAAGCATCTTTCATTGCCAAGCTATTTGCTTTAATCATCTCTTCTGTTTCAAGAAGTTCATCTGCATCAGTACAATACTCATAAACCGCATCAAAGGTTACTTCTTCACCTTTAAACTCTTCAGTATCTGTTACAATAACTGTTTGAACTACATGTTCTTCCATGCAGGTAAGGCAAAGTTTTTTTTCACTTTTTATATTTCTCATTCTTTTCACCTCAAACACTTTTATAAGGAAAATCGCTATCTTTAAAATTCCACTCTGAATAGTGGAATGACATCACAAAAATGAAACTTCCTCCGCTCGCATGTGTAATGCTTATTAACTCTACTCGTATCTTAATGTAAACATCATCCCCAGAATATTGTTTCCCAAATACCCACATTTCACTCTTTTTGGGAAATCTCGTATCCTTTACTGTTTCAATATAATCTTCAACCGTTAGAAGTATCAGCTCTCTTTTTAGAGCTTCAATTTCATCTTCATCAGGAAAAAGTTTCCCCAAAGTATACCTGTTTGTATATTTCTTCTGCCGACCTTGATCAACATTCCTGTCTTTTTAAAAGGAAATCCTCACAGAATTGCTCTCAATTGCGTACTTTAGTTTGTCTAAATACGCCTGCGTCTCAATTTTTGATTCTTTTCTTTTTAATTCATTTCTGTTGTTCACCAATATTATAACTCTCCCAGCGAATATGGTCAATAATTTTGGTATCATTTGATACCAAATATTTATTGGCTCTATGGGGTAAAGCCTCAGGTCTTGTATAATTACTTTTTAAGGGATACGTTTTCGGATTGTTAAAAGAACCTTATATTTCAAGACCTGACCCTATTTAACCCGCTTTACCTCACGAT
>CAZANH010000217.1:0-16560 GCA_964486515.1 uncultured Eubacteriales bacterium | reverse complement strand
ACAAACAGCCTCTAAGAACCTTACGCTATGTATTTCACGAAAATATTTCTTCAAGTAGATGAAAAGGGCTGTGAATGGTAACACACAATAAAAAACCATGAAGGAACTCAGTTATCCGATCATGGCTTTTCGTCTTTTTATATAAACATATAAATAATTAAATAAATTATATTTCGTTATTTCTGTTTCATTTTTTTTGATACATTTTCAGCTGCTTTTATCAAGGGATATCCTGCAGGAGATGCTGTAAGCATAGGCTGCGTTCCAATTTGTGCAACAAGAAAATCATTAATTGTCATATTATTCTGTATGGCAAATCCAATTACATTAATCAATTCACCGGCACTTTTTCCTCCATAGACTTCACCACCGAGAACAACACCGTTTTCTTTCAGAACAATCAGTTTTACCATCTGTTTATGTGTTCCTTCTATATTTCCCGGGTGCCTGTCAATTCCTGTAAAAATTCCGGTTATTACATCGAAGTTTTCCTTTACCGCCTGGGCCTCGGTCAGCCCTGCTACACCAAATACTGTCCCTCCGATATCAGTTGAATATATCCCGATAGTCCCTTCAAAGGTTTTTACGGTTGAAAGCTTATAAAGATTCATTCCTGCAACCCTTGATTCAGCACATGCTGTAGAAGCAAGCATTATTCTGCTGAGTTTACCTGTTGAAAAATCACGTTTTTCCGAGCAGTCCCCTACTGCAAAAATATCCGTATTAGCTGTCCTTCGGTATTGATCTACTTTTATAAAACCATACTCATTAAGCTCAATCCCAGCCTTTTTTGCAAGTTCGGTATTAGGTACATAACCACAAGAAACAATAACAGCATCCGCTTCCAATGTTTCTCCATTATCAAGCACAACACCTTCTACTTTATTATCGCCAACTATCTCTTTTGCACCTCTTCCGACAAGTACTTCCACCCCTCGGGATTTTAGTTTCTCTTCAGCCAATACCGCAAACTCATTGTCATATGCCAGGGACATGATATGTGGCAGAATTTCTATAAGAGTTACTTTATTCCATTTCTTTTTTAATTCATCTGACATTTCAACTCCTATAAATCCTCCACCAATAACTACAATATTCTTGTTTTGAAGATTTAAAAGCCTTTCCATCATTTCATCAAGATAGTCCTTATTTTTCAGTACCGTAAATACATTATTCTTTTCCTGGCCTTTCAACCATTTGGGAGCTACCGGTAATGAACCCGTCGCAAAAATCAACCTTTCATATTCTATATCATTACCACTTTTTGTAATACATTTTTTGTTTTTTACATCCACATCAATTATTTCATCAATAATTATATTTACGCCCAGGCTTTTCAGACCATCATCACCCATTACATTTCTTTCAGTTTCTCCCAATGTCCCAAATATATAAGGTATTCCGCAAGGAATCATTACCTTACTTTCTTTTCTGACAATAGTAACATCTTTTTCAGGGTAATTTGATTTTGCTGCTGTAGCTGCTTCAAGTCCTGCAGCACTTCCTCCAATAACCAGTACATCCGTTTTCATATTATAAGCAACCTCCTTTTAAAAATATTTTTTATTAAACCAACCGCTTGTTAAAAAATAAACGATATTATTTAATAAAAAAATGCATTTGCTCAAAATTAACAAAGTTAAATTTTTAACAACCTTTTTAATTAATTTTAATATATTTTCATATTCATGTCAATGTCTATACTTATATTGCTTAAATTTTTACAAAAAGTAATAAAAATATTACGAAGTTAAACAGTATTTCAATATCCAAGGCATAAAAAGCGCCGCTTACCAAAAACGGCAAATCGGCGCATGCCCAAACAATGCAATATAAAAAACGGTGGTACTGCAATAAGTTTTATTACTGCTCCATCTGTTTCCCAAGAACATCTGCAGCGGATTGAGCAAGCTTTGTTTCAAGTTCACCCATATGGATATCCGGATTAGTTGATAGAAGCATTACAGAACCTATTGAATCACCTTCTGATACTATTGGTGCTATAACCTGCGCAGAATAACTTATTTCTCCCTGGCTGTCTCTGACAACAGCAATAGGTATATCATCCAGGGATTTTGCAATATAGGTTGTCTTATCTTTAATAATGTTTTCAAGTTCTTCACTTAATGTTTTGTTTGCAAATTCCTTTTTTGAAATACCTGCAACTGCAATAACAGCATCTTTGTCAGTAATACATGCAATATGTCCTGTTGTTTTGTGTATCGAATCTGCGTATTGGGATGCAAATTCACTTAATTCTCCTATTGGCGAGTATTTTTTAAGAATAACCTGCCCTTCTCTGTCAGTGAATATTTCTAAAGGGTCACCTTCTCTTATTCTCAATGTACGCCTTATTTCCTTAGGAATTACAACCCTGCCCAGATCATCTATTCTTCTTACGATACCAGTAGCTTTCACTTAATATTACCTCCTTAAAAACTTTTCTACTACGCTTATTAGTATTCTTTTTTTAATGGAGTTTTATACACGGACAGGTTAATTATAGTGAAAACTATCTTATTGAATTATATACCGAGTCATTTATTTTAAATTCATAACTGCTTACCCATTTATTAAGCCTTTCTCTATAAATAAGTTCAGTAACCTTTGCTGTTCCATATTCCCAATATTCCTCCGCACACTTAAGGCTTACTTTTTCATCTTTATCATATTTTTCTTCAAGTTTTATGATATGGAAACCATATGTTGTTTCTACTATCCCGCTAATCTCACCGGGTTCAAGCTTAAAAGCCGCATCCTCAAACTCCTTTACCATTTTTCCACGGCCAAATACATACGCCCCGCCATATTGCTTTGAACCTGTATCTTCCGAATATTCAGCTGCAAGTTCTGCAAAATCTTCTCCTTTATTTAATCTTTCAATTATTTCTTCAGCTTTTTTACGCGCTTTGTTTTTTTCATCATCCGATGTATCTTCTTCTACCTTTATAAGAATATGTCTTGCCCATACGGCTTCTTCCCCATCAATTCTGTTTTCGCTGACCATATAATCCTCAGGATATTTTTCATAGTATTCCTTGATTTTTGAATTATCGACATTTATATTCGCTAATTCTTTTTGTATAAGTTTTTCCCTCATTCTATATTGCAGCATTATATCTCTTAACTCATTCAGATTAACACCGTAAACTTCATCAAGGAACTTATTTTTCTCAGTTTTTGAACTTCCAATACCGTTTTGTTGTATAAATGTATCAATCTGATTAATTAAATTTTCATTTTCTTCCCTTGTTATTGAAATTCCCTGTTCTTTTGCTTTTATTACTTGAACTTTTAATTCTCTTGCACTCTCTATTGCATTTTTTTTGGCAATATCAATTGTATATTCACCCTCTATTTTTGTTTTCCAAAAAGTTTCCGGATCCGGATTACCAGCTATTTCCAACATATTCTCCTTTATTTGGTGTAAAAAAAATTCAAATTCGGAAACCGCTATCTTTTCATTCCCAACAGAAGCAACATTTATAGTACGTAATGAAAAAAATATTGCAAGTGCAATTGATAAAACAGTTATCAAAACCAATGCGCCAAAACCTATTTTTAAATACCTTGCAACAGTTTCTTCTCCTTTTGTTTTAACACTGTTTTTTTTCAAATCTATCTCTCCCCTATAATTTTTCATACTTAACAACGCCTGCACTAAAATACAGGGTCTGGCGTAAAGCTAGTTGTATTATACCTGGCGCCTGAAAATAAATCCTATGCTTCCTCGCCAATCTAATTATAATCGAAAAACAGTCAACCTTCAAAGTTTTTAATGTGCTGTAACAAACTTTTAATATTTTCCGTAAGTATTTCTTTATCTTTCTCAGTAATTTTATAGGAAAGGTAAGGTATATTTCCTGCACTGAAGAAAAGTTTTCTTCCAAAATTGCCTATTGCATTTCCAACTTTTTCTGCATCAACCCTGTCCGGTGATATAAATTTAAAAATTATACTTCCTTTTTTTTCTGTTATTGATGATATTCCTGCCTTTTTTGCCATTGCCTTTATAAGTGCTATAGATATAAGCAGTTTAACAGGTTCGGGGATATTTCCATATCGGTCAGACAGTTCATCCTTGATATCATCCTCATCCTTTTTATTTTTTATAAATGAAATTTCTTTGTACATATCAAGTTTTTCACTTTCATTAGCAATATATCTGTCATCTATGTAAGCGTTAATATTTAAATCAATGCTGACCTCTGTTTCCAACTCAGCAACAGGTTCTCCCTTCAACTCTTTTACCGCTTCATCAAGAAGCCTGCAGTACATATCATATCCAACCGATTGCATATGTCCATGCTGCTGCGCTCCTAAGAGATTTCCGGCTCCTCTTATTTCCAAATCTCTCATAGCTATTTTAAAACCTGAACCAAACTCGGTAAATTCTCTTATAGCCTGCAGCCTTTTTTCTGCCGCCTCAGATATTATTTTATCCTTCCTGTAAGTAATATAAGCATAAGCAAGCCTGTTTGAACGCCCTACTCTCCCCCTCAGTTGATACAGCTGTGAAAGCCCCATTTTATCTGAATCTTCAATTATTATCGTATTTACATTCTGCATATCAAGCCCTGATTCAATAATTGTAGTGCACACAAGTATATCGTATCCCCTTTCTATAAATTCCACCATAACATTTTCAAGATATTTTTCTTCCATCTTTCCATGTGCTGAGGCTATTTTTGCATCGGGTATGAGTTCTGCCAGATGTTGTGTTTTTAAATCTATGGAACGCACACGGTTATAAAGGTAAAACACCTGCCCTTTCCGTGCAAGTTCACGGTATATTGCATTTCTTATTACATCATCATCATATTCCATTACATATGTCTGAACAGGGTATCTATCTTCCGGGGGGTCTTCAAGAATACTTATATCTCTTATCCCTGAAAGAGACATGTGAAGTGTCCTTGGTATAGGAGTTGCTGTAAGTGTAACCACATCAATATCCGGGTACTTGGTTTTTATTTTTTCCTTGTGGGCTACACCAAAGCGTTGTTCTTCATCTATAACAAGAAGCCCCAGATTTTTAAAATGAACATCTTTTTGTAAAAGCCTGTGTGTTCCTATGATAACATCAATTTTACCCGATTCCGTGTTTTGGATTATTTTTTTTTGTTCCGAATGTGAACGGAATCTGCTTATAACATCAACATTAACAGGAAACCCCTTGAACCTTTCCTTAAAAGTCATATAATGCTGTTGTGCAAGTACTGTTGTAGGAACAAGATAAGCAACCTGTCTACCATCCATAACAGCTTTAAAAATTGCTCTTAATGCAACTTCCGTTTTGCCGTATCCGACATCACCGCACAATAATCTATCCATAACCCTTTCTGATTCCATATCTTTTTTTATTTCTATGGTACACTTCAACTGGTCCTCTGTTTCCTCATACGGAAACTGCTCCTCAAACTCTTTTTGCCATACTGTATCCTTTGAGAATGCAAATCCCTTTACAGCCTGTCTTTTAGCATATAATTCTATAAGCTGCCCTGCAAGTTTTCTCAGTGATTCCTTCACCTTTTTTTTGGTCTTTGACCATTCATTGCTTCCAAGCTTGTTAATTCTGGGTTTTTTTTCTTCTGACCCAATATATTTCTGAATAAGTTCAAGTTGATTCGTAGGAATGTATAAACTATCTCCACCCTGGTAATTAACCTTAAGATAATCTCTCTTAATACCATCCAAAACAAGCTGTTTTATCCCTTCGAATATACCAATGCCATGTATCTGATGTACTATATAATCTCCGGATTTTAAATCACTGAAAAGGTCTATTTTATTTCTGTTTGATTTTTTTATTGATTTGGCAATTCTTTTTATTTTACCTGGCATTTCACCTTCACTTAATATTATAAACCCTGTCTCAACGTACTCGAACCCTTTTGAAAGATTACCCATGGTAATGATTATCTGTTTTTTTTCTATGGGTTTTTCATATTTTCCGAAATAATAGGCTTCTATACCCTTCAATCTTAAGGTTTCTGCCAGCCTTTTCCCCCTGCTTTCCGTTCCGGCAAGGATAATTATCCTTTTGTTTTTTTGTTTCCATTCTTTAATGTCTTCGGCCAATATATTTACTTGACCGTAAAATGGATTTATAAGCCTTGATAATATGCTGACCATGTTACTATCACGATTTGTTTCGCTTTTTACAGACAGGGTATTAAAATTGATAATTTTCCTTTTTTGTAAAGTATGGTATATTGAATCAAAATCAGATATGATATTTTGAGTTTCCGGAAGTATTCTCCCTTTTTCAATAAGGCCGGTGCAAATTTCAAAATGTTCCTTTATGATATTTTCCATTCTCTGATTTATTCTTTCGGGTTCATCCAAAAAAAACAGTGCTGATTCTTCAATATACTCATAAATGGTTAATTGTTTCTTAAAGATATACGAATAATATCTGTCAAGTCCGGGAAAGTTTTTGAAATCTGTTATCATGTCAATATCATTTTGTATCCTGTCCCTGTCTATTTTTGTATTAGAATCCAGAGCAGCCCGTATTTCAACAGCTGCCGATTGAGCTTCTTTTTCATCATAAATTATCTCATTAGCAGGCAAGATTCTGATTTTTTCAAGTAAATTCAATGAACGCTGTGATGTTGTATCAAATTCTTTTATTGATTCAATTGTATTGTCAAATAATTCTATTCTGACTGGTTTTTCCCTGTCAGGGGTGAATATATCTATAATACCACCCCTTATTGCAAACTGCCCTTTTCCCTCAACCATATCATCCCTGTTATACCCAGCCATAATTAGTGATTTTGATAGATTAACGGGATCTACATTATCATTATTTTCCAATATAAAGGTGGATTTTTTAAATATATCCTTGTCTATAACTAAATTAACCATAGCTTCGGATGATAGTACTAAAAATTTAAAATTTCCTTCAACAAGCCTGTCTAATACTTTTATTCTTTCGTAAAGGGGTTCATGGCTTACTGCCTCAACATCATACAAAAGGATTTCCTTAGGAGGAAGGTATAACACATCCTTATTAAGAAAAAACAAGAGGTCCTCATATATATGTTTTGCCTGCATCTCATTATGTGTGACAAATACACCCTTTTTTCCGGTATGCATACATAATGCAAAAGCAAGATGCACCTTCTGTGATTCTGATGGTCCTGTAACAGTCAAAGGAAAAATATCTTTTTTTATGCTTTCAATAATAAATTTGTATTCCTTTATTTCAAGCAGAGGATCAATCAGATTTTGCATATCTCACTTCCTCTTTTGCAAAAACTTAATTATATTCGTTCATGGCTTTTTCAATACCGTCTTTTATAATCTTGGAAACCGATTCGGCAGCCATTTGAATACCAGGAATCACAGATTGGTATTCTTCCTTTTCAAATCTTCCAAGTACATAATTTTTAAGTTCCCATCCTTCAGGAGGCCTTCCAATTCCAACCCTTATACGCGGGAATTCATCCGTTTCAAGCTGGTATATGACAGATTTCATGCCATTATGTGTTCCTGCACTGCCTCTTCGTCTTATGCGAATCTGCCCCCTTGAAAGATCAATATCATCATAAATTACTATAAGATGGTCAAATCCGTTATTTTCTTTGTTTACTTCAATACCGTACCAATCAACTATACTTTTTATACATTCTCCAATAAGGTTCATATATGTTACGGGTTTTACAAGCAAGACACGGGAACCCTCAATATTGCCCTCACCCGTATATGCTCTGTGTTTCAGCCTGGAAAGCTTAATACCATATTTCTCCGATATCAAATCTACAACATAAAAACCTGTATTATGCCTTGTTTTTTCGTAACGCCTTCCAGGATTTCCAAGTCCTGCAATCAAATATATATCATTCATTAACATACCTCATTTTTTATGGCCCATGTTCCTGAGTAAAAAGGGTACTGATTGATATATCACCATATATCCTTTCTATTGCTTCGGCAAATATATCAGCTACGGTTATTGATTTTATTTTGTCAAATCTTTTTTCCTCAGTAATTGGTACTGTATCAAGAGTAACAAGTTCCTTAACAGGAGATTTTTTAATTTTTTCAACAGCGTTTCCTGAAAGGACTGCATGCGTACAACATGCATATACTTCCTTTGCCCCTTTTTCAAGAAGAGCATCCGCACCTTTAACAATAGTTCCTGCAGTATCAATAAGGTCATCAACAAGTACAACTTTTTTCCCCGAAATATCACCTATTATATTCATAATTACTGCTTCATTCGCTCCCGGGCGCCTTTTATCAATTATTGCAATTGGAATATCCAGATACTCCGCAAATTTTCTCGCCCTTGTTACACTTCCCACATCAGGGGAAACAACTACCATATCATCATATTTATCAAACTTGTTTTTGAAATACCTGGCAAGTATTGGACAACCAAGAAGATGGTCGACGGGAATATCAAAGAATCCCTGGAGCTGGGGGGTATGCAGGTCCATTGTAAGAATCCTGTCTGCGCCCGCTACTGTAATGATATTTGCAACAACTTTTGCAGATATCGGATCCCTTGATTTTGCTTTTCTGTCCTGTCTTGCATATCCATAGTAAGGAATTACGGCAGTAATTCTTCCTGCAGATGCTCTTCTCAACGCATCCATCATTATCACAAGTTCCATAAGATTTTCGTTTACAGGGGAGCACGTAGATTGTACAATAAAAACATCAGAACCCCTTACAACCTCACCAATACTTACTTCTACTTCACCATCACTGAATCTTCCAACAGTAGCAAGCCCAAGAGGAAGGCCTATCCTTTCTGCTATTGATTCCGCAAGGGCTTTATTGGAATTTCCGGCAAATATTTTGATATCTTTTCCGTGTAAGTTCATCTTAAATGCTCCATTCGATTTTTAATATTTTATTTTTCTTCTCTTTTCATACCTTTTTGAATGATCCAGTTTTCTTTTATTACCTGTCTGCTTCTTGCAATTGCAAGCGAATATTCAGGAACCTCATCAGTGATTGTAGAACCTGCGGCAATATATGAATCATCCCTTATAACAACAGGTGCCACTAGATTTACATTACTACCTACTGCTACATTGTTCCCAATTATTGTCTTATGTTTGTTTTTTCCATCATAATTTGCTGTAATTGAACCGCATCCTATATTTGTGTTCGTTCCTATTTCCGTATCCCCTATATATGTTATATGTGGTACTTTAGTCCTGTCACCTATGATGGATTTTTTTATTTCAACAAAATCTCCTATTTTAACCTTTTTGCCTATCTTACTCTCAGGCCTGATATACGCAAAAGGCCCAACCTTGCTATCATCATCAACTGCACTGTCAATAATTACAGCCCTTGTTATTTCAACCCGGTTACCGATAATACTGTTAAATATCTTGGTATCCTGGCCTATTATACAATCCTCTCCTATAACAGTTTCACCCTCAAGAAATGTACCCGGATATATAACAGTATCCATACCTATTTGCACTTCTTCCTCAATGTATGTATTTTCAGGGTCTATTATTGTAACACCTGATAGCATATGCCCCCTGCATATGTTTTTATAAAGAATTTTTGAAGCATTATAAAGTTGTATTCTGTCATTTATTTCCATAATTTCTTCCACATTTTCAACCTCATACGTACCAACCCTGCAATCCATTGATATTATTTGTTCAACAACATCCTTGAGATCGTATCCCGATTCAGGCTTTTTATTATCTATCATAGCCAATGCTTTAACAAGTACTTTTTTTTCAAAACAGTACATACCTGAGTTGATTTCCTTTATTTCCATTGTACTGTCAATAATATCATCATTATTAACTATCTTTATTACACTGCCCGTATCTCCCCTCATAATTCTATCATATCCCTCGGCATTATTGAATTCCTTATTTGGCTTTGCTGTTATAAGGGTAACATCGTTTTCCTTCTCAATATGGCTCCGTATAATATTTGTCAATGTATTTCCTGTAATTAATGGAGCGTCTCCGTATAAAACCAATACATGCCCTTTCCATGAATCTATATATTCAAGTGCCTGGGACATCGCATGTCCTGTACCAAATTGTTCCTGCTGCTGTACATAAAGAACTTCTTTGCCCATATGCTGTTTCACCTGTTCATTTTTGTATCCTACAATAATTATCTGTTTTTTTACTCCTGCAGTCAAGGCGGCATCATAAACATGCCTTATCATAGATTTCCCACAAAGTGCATGCAATACCTTGCAATTTTTTGATTTCATTCTTTTGCCTTCTCCCGCGGCAAGAATAATGGACATAACATTAGCCATACTCATTCCTCCTTTTTTTCAAATAATATTTTCTCACTTTTTATATTATTTTTCAACCCATCCTTCAAAAAACAAAAAAAAGAAAAGTATAATATATATACCCTCTTTTTGATTCATGTGCAGGCATAATTTCATTGCAATAAAATATAAATAAATATGGCCTACTCCGTTACTGCTTCATTTTCCTCCTCATTCTCATTCGTTTTTTCAATATCCACTTCAGGGTTTTCATCATCTCTTTTAGTTTTAGTTTTTTCTTCGTCACTTGACATTGTTTCATATTTCTTCAGGATTGCTTTTTGTAATGTCTCCCTCGTTTCTGAATTTATGGGATGTGCTATGTCCTTAAATTCGCCATTTGGTGTTTTTCTGCTTGGCATAGCAATAAACAATCCATTCTGGCTTTCAATAATTTTAATGTCATGTACGACAAAATCATTATCAAAAGTAACAGAAACTACCGCCTTCATCTTTCCCTTTACGTCAATCCTTCTGATACGAACATCAGTAATTTCCATTGATGCTACCACCTTCCGTAAATATATATGTGTACATTGTTATATTCGATACAAAATTATATTTTCCTCCTTAATTTGATTTATTTCCGAAGAAAATATTTTATTATGTAAAATTTTCTACTTTAAGAAATATAAATATATAGCGTAAGGTTCTTAGAGGACTCGTAGAATCTCTTTGTTTGTCAATAATATTTATGGAATTATTTGTGTATAAAGGTTATAATATAAATAGAAAAATTACGGGAGTGTTTACTATTATGAATATTGAATTTTTATTTAATTCACCAGAAATTAAGCATTTTCACTTTATAGGCATAGGTGGAATAAGTATGAGTGGAATTGCAGAAATACTTTTGAACATGGGATATTATATTTCCGGTTCCGACCTCAATTCTTCCGAAATAACAAAAAAACTGGAGGGTTTGGGCATAAAAATATTTAAGGAGCATACCGAAAGTAATATAAAAGATCCTGATGTTGTCATATATACTGCAGCCATAAAGCATAATAACCCCGAACTTGTTAAAGCAAAAAAACTAAACATACCTGTAATGGAACGGGCAATACTTCTTGGCCTTTTAATGAAACAATACCCTTATGGAATTGCTGTTTCAGGAACGCATGGTAAAACCACTACAACCTCCATGATAGCAACTATAATGCTGGAGGCAGGACTTAATCCGACTGTCCATATAGGAGGTAATCTTCAATCTATAGGTGGAACTACCAGAATAGGAGGTGACAAGTATTTTATTGCTGAAGCCTGTGAGTACTGTGATAGTTTTCTTAAATTTTTCCCTTACATGGCTGTAATACTTAACGTTGAGTTCGACCATGCGGATTATTTCAGGGATTTAATGCATGTAACAGATAGCTTCGGCAGGTTTGCCCAATTGGTTCCATCAAATGGATATGTTTTAGCTTCCGTTGATATACCAAATATAGACAAAATACTTAAAGGCCTTAGCTGTAATATTATTACATTTGGTATTACAAAAAATAAATCTCTATGGAATATATCAAATCTGGTTTTTGATGCCTCCAAATGTGCTGCTTTCAATCTTCTCAAATCCGGTAAATATGTCACACATATAAAACTGAGTGTACCCGGTATTCATAATGTAAGCAATGCTGTTGCTGCTGCAGCTGCATGTCTGACTCTTGGTGCCGATGAATTGTCAGTGCGAAACGCACTTCAAAAATTCACGGGTGTAAACAGGCGTTTTCAGTATAAGGGAGAAAAGAACAGTATTAAGGTTATTGATGACTATGCCCACCACCCTTCAGAAATAAAAGCTACGTTAAAAACCATCAGTGGGATGAAACATTCAAGACTGTGGTGTATTTTCCAGCCCCATACTTATACAAGGACAAATGCGCTGTTTGATGATTTTACACATGCATTTGATGATGCGGATAAAATAATTTTGACTGATATATATGCCGCGCGTGAAAAGGACACCGGCTTAATCAGTTCTAAAATACTAGCAGATAGAATCAGATCACAGAACAATGACGTAGTTTATATCAAGACCTTCGAAGATATTGTTGCTTATCTGATAAAGAATGTATCAAAGGATGATATTATTGTAACAATGGGAGCAGGAGACATATACAAAGTAGGAGAACTATATCTTAATTCTCCTTATCAACCATTACAAAGCTGATTTGCCCTTCTGCCGCATTCTGCCCTTCAACACTTGCATGTACTTTTACTTTTATTAATCCTCTTCTGGCAGCAATAATATCGGCTTCAAGCTTAAGTACATCACCAGGCACTACCTGTCTTCTTATTTTCATTGAATCTATACCTGTAAACAGTCCAAGCTTTCCTTTGTTTTCTTCAAGTATTGCAACTGCTATTCCCGAAGTTTGTGCAAGTGCTTCAACAATAAGGACTCCCGGCATAATTGGATTACCCGGGAAATGCCCTTCAAAAAAAGGCTCATTGGCCGTTACGTTTTTAACAGCAATACATTTTTTACCCGCTTCAATTTCAATTACCTTATCTACCAGTAAAAACGGATACCTGTGGGGAATCAATTCTCTTATTTCAATATTTGTAAGCATATCACACCTCTTATATATTTTTATTATTTATTCTCCACAAAAATCAAATATCCTTTTTTTATATAAATATTTTTTATTTTAATTTTTTTTAAAGGTAAATCTTACTCTTTGTAGAACCCTCTATCTTACCTACACCATATCCATAGCAAAAAGACTGATACATACTTGTCTGTATCAGTATACTCAGGAATTCTCTTTCCTGTTTATCAAGCCCCCTGTCTGTAACCTGCATAAAATCTCTTGTTTTATCCCCTGCGATAAGTCTTATTGCTTCTCTTGTCCCTGCCAGGTCATTTTTAAGTTTTTCTCTGCCCTGTTTTAAATATTCCTTTATTTTGCTTTCAAATTCACTGCTGCTGTATTTTTTATTAATACCCGCCAATGTTAAATCCTCCCATTTAATCTTTTACTGTAATCATTCCTTTATTTGCAGCAGTTTATACATTTTTACGTAAAATTATCTTGTAACCAGGTTGTTTCCATTTCTCTGGGACAGCTTAATTGCCACTGTTTCCGTTTTGCTTTTATCATGGCTCAAATATGTCACATGTACGGTGTCTCCAGGATTTTTTGAATAAATATAACATCTCAACTGCATCATAGTATTTATGTCATTTCCGTCAATTTCCGTTATCACACATCCAAGTCTTATTCCATTATTGTATGCCGGCCCTGATTCATCTACATCTGTTACATATATCCCTTTTTCAATCTTAAGCTTTCCATCAAGATAGGGCACTACCTCCCTGTCATAAGCAAATATGCCCAGATAAGGCTCTACAAATTCTCCGTGTTCAGTTATTTTTTCAATGACTGGAATAATAACATTAACAGGTACTGCAAATCCTATTGCCTCGGCACTTTCTACCTTAACAGTATTTATTCCTACGACCTCTCCCTTGGAGTTTAACAGCGGGCCGCCGCTATTACCGGGATTAATACCGGCATCCGTTTGAATCAAATCTTCCATATAGTTTTGTCCCCGCTCGGTTTCAATACTTATTGTCCTGTTTAATGCACTTATAATTCCTGAAGTAACGGTACGCTGGAATTGAAGGCCAAGCGGATTCCCAATTGCTATCGCAGGTTCGCCCACTTTCAATTTATTTGCATCTCCAAGTGGTATGGAAATGAGGCCTGTTACGTTTATTTTTACAATTGCCAGATCAAGAACTGAATCCGACCAGATTGTTAATCCTTCCACATCCCTTCCGTCTTCAAGATGCACAATAATTCTGCTGTTCTTCTCACCTGCAACATGATGGTTTGTAAGTACATATCCGTCAGGTTTTATTATTATTCCGGAACCCAGCCCCCATTTTCTTACCGCATTTCCGTCAAATATTGAACTGCTGTCCACTTTAAGGACAGATATCCCCACTACTCCGGGAGATGCACTTTTTGCTACAAACTCCGTTATGCTTTGATTGTTTGTCTCTTCCGCAGCAATTTGCTGAGGCATTGGTATTCCTTCATTTTCAATACCCGGGGATTCCGGATTAAACATATCCCCCTGTATAATACCGGAGACGATAAAGAAAAGAAGAGATATGGCTCCAATAGCAACAAGAAATGTAACGATAAAATTTCTCAGGAAACCTGACCTGTTTTCCGATTTAAACATTAAAATCATCCTTTTCTCATATTTTATAGTTTTTCTTTTAATATTATGTCTTGAAAAGGATAATTAAATTCAGGAATGTACATTTCAGTATCCTGTCAGATACCTGTCAAGTTCCCACCTGCTTACCTGTGTTCTGTATTCATTACATTCCTTTCTTTTTGCTATTATATATTTTTCAAATATGTGATTTCCAAGAACCTCTTTCATTAACCGGCTGTTTTCCATTTCATCCAATGCCTCATCAAGATTGAGCGGGAGTGATATGATATTCCTCTGTTTTCTTTCTTTCTCAGATAATTCAAATATATTAACATTTGCAGCTTCCGGAGGTATTACATTGTTCCTTATACCGTCAAGCCCCGCACTAAGCACAACAGCAAGTGCAAGATACGGGTTACATGCAGGGTCAGGACATCTCAATTCAATTCTTGTTGATTCTCCTGATGCCTCAGGTATTCTTATGAGAGGGCTTCTGTTCCTTGCTGACCATGCTATATTCAAAGGGGCTTCATACCCCGGTATAAGCCTTTTATATGAATTTACAAGAGGATTTGTAACTGCAGCAATGGAACGCATATTTTTTATAAGGCCTCCAATAAAACAATATGCATCATTACTTAACTTAAATTTGTCTGATTTTTCATAAAACGTATTCTTATTGCCTTTGAAAAGTGATATATTAATATGCATGCCCGAACCGTTTATACCCATTATCGGTTTTGGCATAAATGTTGCATGAAGCCCATGCCGGTGTGCTATAGTTTTTACAACAAGTTTAAATGTCATAATAGAGTCTGCGGTTGTCAATGCATCATTGTATTTAAAATCTATTTCGTGTTGTCCGGGAGCAACCTCATGATGTGAAGTCTCTATCTCAAATCCCATTTCCTCAAGTATAAGTGACATATCCCTTCTCGCATTTTCTCCAAGATCAATTGGTCCAAGGTCAAAATACCCTGCATTGTCATGTGTTACAGTAGTGGGATTACCTTCGCTGTCTGTAAGAAACAGAAAAAATTCACATTCCGGTCCAATATTTAATCTGTCATATCCCATTTCTAAGGCCTTATTGAGCGCTCTTTTAAGAATATATCTCGGATCACCCTCAAAAGGATTTCCATCGGCATTGTAAACATCACATATCAATCTTGCTTCCTTTCCGGTCTGGGGTCTCCATGGAAATATTACAAATGTACTCGGATCAGGCCTTAAATACATGTCCGATTCCTCAATCCTGGCAAATCCTTCAATAGAAGACCCGTCAAACATACATTTGTTGTCAAGGGCTTTCCTGATCTGTTCCGAAGTAATGGCAACATTTTTCAAAGTACCAAAAATATCGGTAAATTGGAGACGAATAAACTTTACATCCTGCTCTTCAACAATTTTTATGATATCATCCGCTGTGTAATTAAGCATTATATGAACTCCTTTTATATTTACTATAAAAACACGCCCTTGCGAAAATGGATAGACCAACCCGCTCCAAGAACGCCATTGTCCTTTTTAATTACTATTTCACTTGAAATTAAGTATATCACTTCTTTAATTTCTTGAAATAATTTGTATAGATTAGAATTAACATCTTCCTGTATTTTCTTGTACAAGTCTCTCTTGTCCCTGTTTGGCAATATAACTATTGCTTTCCATAATTCTTCTACTGTCTTATTCACACTAATCACCTGCCTTATATATAACATTATAGCATATTTATTATAATGTTTATATAAAAAAATATGGCAAAGCAGTTGAACCCCCATACATATCTCTCAATTCCCCAAAGATATCCAAGGAAAAAACAGCACAGAAATGTTTGGAAGAAAACCCTATAGAAGAAGGACTTATATGTGTTCTATCTACATTAGAATTGTGTCTTTCCTTTAAACCCTACCCAATGCATCCTTTTGGTTGCGGCCGGAGGCTGCGGTATGGTATAATAAATTATGGAGAGGGTAAAATGCTATGAATATGGAGTATATAAAAAATGTAGTAAAAAATAAAAGAATTAATGCTACTGTGCACGCTGTAAAACGTATGCATGAAAGGAATTTTTTAATTGATAATGTTATCCAGGCAATAATGAA
>CAZANH010000216.1:0-16652 GCA_964486515.1 uncultured Eubacteriales bacterium | reverse complement strand
GGTATGAAAGGATTTGGACAAGCAGTATAATATGGTGGTTCAGATAAGGCAAGTATATCTTCATCATCACCAATGGGAAAACCTTCTATCTTCTTTAATCCAGGCAGCTTTTTTCTTAACTCTTCAGTAAAATATGCTCTACGCACATCGTCATTTTCAAATGTCATACCAAGACATACTACAGGTTCATCTTCTTTTTTGTCTTCCTTTAAAAAATTAATCTGGTTATCTATTTCTTTTGCCATTTGCTTTTTCCTCCAAGAATGTGCTTAAAATGCCGGCGTTATTCTTCCGACATTTCGTTTTTTTCTTTTTTCTTCTTCTCATTAAGGACAATTACATTGACCATTGGAAGCCTTACAGGTGGTTTAATACCTGATTGACTTGTAACACTGAGTATAAAAGAGCGTGAAATTTGAGAAAGCGTGGCTATACCGTTTTGTTCGAGCATATGCTCAAACTTTTCTTTTGTAAGCCTATCGGGATGTCCAACAAAAGCTCCCTCCATTATCAAATCAATATTAAACAGGTTTACTCTTCCTGCTCTGGCCTTGCCTTTGATTATAAACTCGACAACACCAAAATAATGCTCATCTGTTTTTTTACATTCAGTTATAGTATAATCATATTCAAATTCAGGACTCACTCTTTTGCCTTTTATATCAACCATTTTTGTCTTGAGATTGAATAAGCTTACCCTGTTACCAACAAATTGGAAATCCGCCATTATTTCTTTGCCATCAATCATCATTCCACCACCCTTTATGCTATGAAACTTATATTGTTTTCAACTTGATTTTCAGCATTATAACCTACAGAATAATTAGCTTCACAAGGCCCCTCAAAACTTATATTTAGCTTCCATCCCAGTTTCGTTGATATTTTCCACAACTGTTCAATAGTATAATTATACTCACCACTTTCAAGTTTGGAAACCATTGCCTGAGTTACTCCCAAAACCTTGGCAAGCTGTTTCTGAGACCACCCTTTAGAAATTCTATAATCAAATATTTTTGTAGATATTTCGTAATAAATATCATATAGTCCTATCCTCTCCTCCATAGGTTCTTCACAATACCGGTCAAAAAAGTCCCACCCTTTTCTCAACTTCAATAACTTATCACTCATTACTATCATTCTCCTTCCAAAACAAATCCTCTTTCAATCTCTTTTTTTCTCTTTATAGCTTTTTCTATCCCCTTATCGTAGCTGTCCTTACTTTTGTTTTTACTGTTTTTCTCTTCAAATCCGCACAAAAGAATAACTATTTCCCGTCTCGAAACATCCTTAAACATACAAATTATTCTTATGTTCTTTATCATTTTAAATTTAATTGAGTATAACCCTTCCTCCTCTTGCAGTTTTTCCAACCACCTGGTTTTAGTACTCCTATGCATATCCTTTTCAATAAAGTATAATTTCTGTCTGAACTTTTCTGCAAATCTGTTTTTTAGTCCGGTTTTTTCGAGTATTCTCTTCATATCATCATCAAACTTGGGATGACGGTATATTCTATTACTGCTAAACTCAACCGGATAATACACCTTACAAAGTCTTGCCATAACGACCTCACTAATAGTATATTACTTATAAGTTATTTTTGCAATAGTTTTTTTAATATTTATAACCTATAAGTTATAATAACCACAATCTCAATAGTTTATTCGCAGATTTTTTTATTTCTTTTCTATATTCTCAAGCATAATTCTAACTCTGCCGGTTTGGTGGTTTCCAACCTTATCCTTCAATAACCTTTCAAAGCGGAAACGAACATCCTCCACAGTCACGGGACTACCGTTGCCTATCATATCTTTAAGCTCTTCAAAGGTTATTCCGATTTTCTCAATACCTTGCAGCAGTATTTTAATAGACTCTATTAAATTTGCATCAATGGGAAGACTGAACTCTCCTCTGCTGAGAAAATCATTTATTAATCTTTGCTGCCCTTTATCAAGCAAACTTATATTTTCCTTTACTTCATCATCCTTAAAGTTATTTAAAAGAAGTCTTGTCCATTCTTCAAGCATATCTTGTACTTGTTCTTCATAATCTTCAAGACTTTGCCCTTTTACAGTTAACTCTTCCTTAGGACGGAATTTACAGTTCGGACAGAAGGTTTGTTTATTAAGCTCTTCTTGTGTAAGGCTCCAGCAAGTTTTCAAGCTTGTAATGTTTTTTACTAACAGCTCAAAATGCCCTGCCGGCAGTAATTCTATAGAAGATAGCTGCTTAAGTGCCGCAAACTTCTTGTCACTTAGCAAAGCTGTCTTCCTATTATCCTCCGAAGCATTCAATCTCGCTCTACTGTGCATCTCCATATAAATATCCTGATACTTTTTCTTAATATCTTGAACATGTGCAAATTCAGTTTGGTATCCGGATTGATTCTTTATTACATGTAACAGGTCTTCCAAAGCTATCTGTGCATCCTCCTGCCAGTTATGTTCCATAGGCAAATGCTGACCCGCAGTGATAATATAATTTGCAAGGCTTGAAGTTTCATTAACTTTCTGTTGTAGCTTTTTTATTTTCTCAAGAAGTTCAATGCCTTTTTTATGAGCATCTATTTCATTTATTGAATGTTTAAAATTGTTCAATTTTGCCGGAGTATTATATATCAATAATGATTCAAGAAAAGCCTTTAGCCTATCTAACACCTCAAAATATTGCTGCTGTTCAGCTGCTGTTAAAACAGTACCGTCCCAACATGGAATCCCTGTCTTAACCGTCTGAATTGTAGTTACTGCTTCATTTAAAAGCTTGTTAGCTTTTTCATTCATTTGAACAACTCCAAATGTAATGCTGTGCTGCTGAAGCAAGCCTTGTGACAAATCCAATAAATCAAAAAGTGCTTTCAATGCAGGCAAAGGCAGACCACTTGGACGTTTCAAATGACTGAAATCAGTAATATCATTGATAGGCAGCTTAATAAGCTGATTTAATTTCATTGCATCATATTGAGTGCCATTAATCGTCAGCATTATGTCACCATTATAAACAAGAGCTACCAACACCACAGAAAAAAGCTCCGGTTCAATTCTAAAATTTTTCGTGAGCTCAACGTCTTTTGTACCCTGCATTGTGTAAATAGTTTCAATAATCTCCGATCTGTTTACTACCTGCCCCTGCCCCTTATCCTCAAGTAACTTTATTATCCATTTTGCATACCCCGAAGAATGTACTTTTATTTTCTCTTCCTCAATCATTACAAACCCTTCCAGTATGGCAGCACCACTTCTTGTTTCAGCTCCTGCAAAGTACTTGTATACATCTTGAATATATGTTGGCATATTGTCTTTTGTCAGCACTGTATTCAACTTTGAAAAATGAGGATATTCCGGGTACTTTTCATCAAACCAATGTGAAAGGCATACAGTTCCTGCGTTTTCAATAATTTCTCTAACTCCTGAATGTGGTGGTAATGCTTTTGTCCATTCAACTACTTTCTTGGTTTCCCCTTTATATGTTAATTCGTATGCACTTAGAAAGTTTTCCCTTAACCATTTGGTGAGATCCTGCAAATATCCTATGCCTTTTTCTTCATACAGCTTTTTTGTACCAGATGGTGCTGTTGCTGCCATTTCTTTACTGGCGGCATATAATTTCAGTGAACGTATAAAAGACTCATCTTTTACCTTAAGCTTGAAAAACACCTCGTCAGGTTTATTTTCATCCTTGAATTTTGGAATGTCAAACATTTGAAGCATATATATGTAAAAGTCTCTTGGCGGATGTGCGGTAGACCTGTCATTTGGAGCACCAAAAAACAGGTACCCACCCCTGTTTACTTTGCACTTGTACCATGGGAGTTCATATTCCCATATTCTATAACCGGTAACATAAGTATTTTTAGACCTGTCGGTAAGCTGTTCTAAGACTTCAAAATAGTATCTGTCTAACTGATCTCCGATTAATGTTTCGGATTTTTGCTCAATTATTTCATCAACAGGAATATCCTTATTAATGTCAATATAGTATTGACCGTTAGCTTCGTTAAAGGATATATACTGCCAGCTTACCGTTTTTAGAATTTCTTTAAGCACAGTTTCTATAGTAGTCCTTAAGAACCCCGCTTCCTGTTCAGGCATGTCCGCATAAAGGAATAAAGTATCTCTGAGTTCTTCGGAAGTGATACCAAGTTTTGTATATATGTCTCCTGTCGTAAGCCTATTTACAGATAATGCCCGAACAATTCTAAGAGCAATAGGCTTATATACAGGCTTAGTAAATGCGTTTTGTATCCTGTCTTGAAGTATTTTTGACTTTGTCATTACTTTACGGATATCCGGATCACTTTTCAATGATGTATCATTCTCAATGTATTGCCAATAGCTATCATATGAAATTAATCCAGGCTTTTCTTCAGGAACATCCTGCTCTAAAAGCTTTTTCATCTCATTACTTATTGTTTTGAGTATGACTCTTTTTTCAGCAACTATTACCTTTTCAAAAGTGGCCAGATATGCAGGGTGGACAGGAAATAGCTCTACATATTCCTCTATTCTTTCATTCAACTTATCATATAGAGAAGTAAACTTCTGTATGTGTTCTCTTATAAGTGCTTTTTGCTTATCATCCTTTTTTAGAAGTCTTTGAGATACAACATACGCAATATCTTCTCTCACAATGCTAACTTGTTCGAATCGTTCCTTGACTCTTCTAATCTGCTCGGCGACAAACTGAAATTTTGGATTGTCAAATAGCATCTCCTGTATTCCCGATATAAAACGGAACCGAGTAAATCTGCAAATCTCGCCTACTTCACGGAGGAACCCTAAATCCAATATTAATTCCTGGGTTTTTCTGCTTCTTAAATAATCCAAAAGCTCATCTACTATAAGCAAAAGACCTTTGTCAGGATATGCTTCATTAAATTTACCCATCATTTCTATGAATGAATCTTTATTGCTTCTCACCTTATCCATTGATGGGAAAGAAAAGTCTATACCCATCTCAAGTAAATTATCTCTCAGCTCTTCACAAACAAAGTCTCTTAATGACATCGTTGTTGCTCCGATTTCAGAACGTATAACCTTGAATTTCCCTTCAATTTCTTTTGCTCTTTTAGCTACTCTTTCATTTGATACTCTCTCACAAGAGCCTTCAACTTCGGAAATTGTACCAATAACACTCATTAAATGAGATTTACCGGTTCCATAATTACCAACAATAAGTAAGCCTTTATTATCAGCAGGCCTGTTAAATTGCAGCTGCTCAATTATAATTTCATCAATCATTTCGGCCATACGTTCTGAGATAACATATGTATCCAATAGATTAAATGCATAATCATTCTGTGAAGCTTCTCTGAGCTGCACCACGGTTTCTATTGGCTCAAAGTGTATTAATTCTTTGTACTTCATTAGCAAGCCTCCATCTAAATATCATATATTTATATAATTTCCGCATCAAAGTCACTGCTCTCATAATACTCTCTATGCCAAGGCTCTGCATAGTATAATATGCCATTTTCATATTTGCCTCGCCAAGGTATAATTATTATCCTTTCTTTGCTTAACTCCTCAAATAATCTCATCGGGTCTTGTTTTAGTTCAGGTTGGAACAAAATTTCATACCCGGTAAACGATATTATTTCATCATTATTAGCTTTTAGTATATCATTAACAAATATACCTATCATCCTACTTCTTTTATTCACAGGTATATCCAAAAGTTTCTCGCTCAATTTCAGGTTAAGATTAATACATTTCACACCCATTTTTGAAAGTGCTTTTTCTATTAATCGGCTATCTTCTATAGCAATTATTAACCTATTCCTTTTACTATTAATTTCATCGACTGCTTTTTTAAGCTTATATTCCATTTCTTCTTGCTGCATACTTCACCACTTAATTCATATTATGTTATGTATTTAACTACCACAAAATTATATGTCATATCATAATTTTAGTTATTCGTCATTAATGTCGAATATCCTTCTTTTGGGAGAAATATTATCAGTTTATCTCGTTTCGGTGTATTACACTATAATGTGTTTTAATTAAAAAGTAATTAACCTACTTGACGTTATTATTGTAAAATAATAGAATAATTTATATATTACATATGCTTAACATATCAATGTGGAGTGAGGAGAGAATAATAATGTCATTTGTGGAACCAATCACTATTAAAGATGTAATCATAAATATTGATAAGAAAAATTATCTACTTCCAGCAATTCAAAGAGAATTTGTATGGGATACTTATCAGATAGAGCGTTTATTTGATTCAATAATGCGAGATTATCCAATTAGTTCATTTTTATTCTGGGAAGTTGATAGTTCAAATACTGGATCTTACCAGTTTTATGAGTTTGTAAAAGATTATCATGAACGTGACAATCGGCACAATCCAAAAGCAAATTTAAACGGTTCAAATGGAATTACTGCAATTTTAGATGGGCAGCAAAGGTTAACTTCTTTATATTTAGGTTTGAAAGGTTCATATGCATATAAATTACCAAGAAAAAGATGGGATAATAATGACGCATTCCCAAAGAGGAAACTATACCTTAATTTATTGTCTTCAACCGATAACGAAGACCTCGAATATGACTTTCAATTTCTTACAGATAAAGAAGCATCACAAGTAACCATAGATGCTTTCTGGTTCCCAGTTGGTGAAATACTTAATTTAAAAGAAGAGTATGAAGTTAATGAATATTTGATAAATAAAGATATTTCATCTCTTGAAAAAGAAAAATACCGCTTTGCCAATAAGACCTTATATAAATTACACAGTGTTATTCATAAAAATAAAACAATAAACTTTTTCTTAGAAAGAGATGAAAGCCTGGACAAGGTACTAAATATATTTATTAGAGTAAATAGTGGCGGAACTCAGTTAAGTTATTCAGACCTGCTCCTATCAATTGCTACCGCTCAATGGAAACATAAGGATGCCAAAGAAGAAATCACGCTTTTTGTTGATGAAATAAATAAAATAGGGAACGGCTTTAATTTCAATAAAGATTTCGTTCTTAAAAGCTGCTTAGTACTAAGTGGAATAAGGGACATCGCTTTTAAAGTTGACAATTTTAATCAAGCAAATATGGTATTTATAGAAAATATGTGGGATGATATATCAAAAGCAATAAAGTCTGTTATATTGTTAATATCTAGTCTTGGATATCATAGAGATACTCTTCCATCAAACAATGCATTAATACCCATAGCTTATTATTTATTAATGATAAAAAGCCCTAATAATTTTGCTGAATCTAGCACTTATTCTGATGATCGCAAGAAAATATTTAAATTTATCATTTCAGTATTATTGAAAAGGACATTCAGTGGACAACCTGATAATGTTTTAAGACCACTGCGAGATATAATAAAAAGTAATCATGACAAATTCCCTCTTGATGATATAATTCAAAAACTAAGAAGAACAAGTAAAGCAATTATATTTACTGAAGATGAAATTGATAATTTATTTTTTTATCAATATGGTCAATCATACACTTTTTCTTGCTTAGCACTGCTTTATCCTTCACTAGATTTTCGAAATAGATTTCATCAAGACCATATTTTCCCCAAGAGTTTATTTACCAAGAAAAATTTAGAAAAATATAGTCTCACGGAAAATGAAGTTGATTTTTTCTTTGAAAATTATAATTGTCTTGCTAATCTTCAACTACTTGAAGGTGTTCAAAATCAAGAAAAATCTAATACAGATTTTAATAGTTGGTTATATAAAAAATATCCGGAAGAAGCTGATAAAAGGGCATATATGGAAAAGCATTATATCCCAAATATCGACCTCAGTTTATGTAATTTCAAGGAATTCATTTTGAAACGAAAAGAAAAACTTAAAAATGAATTTAAAAAAATGCTAATTATGTAAACAGTATTTTGCATTTGATACCAACTTTTGAAAGTTAGTTCTATCATATTTTCAAAGAAAAATAATTTGCGCTGCAGGCCTGATTTTGCCTGAATTTTCTTTCTGAAAAATATTTCTCAGTTTTACTTGCATTATAACTTTTGAATAAACTGTAACTTTGAAATTATAAATAAAAATACAACTTAAATTTAAAATTAATTATTGATATTAGTTACAATTTAACATATAATATATATAGGAATATTAAATGTTTCAGGAGTGAGATGAAAATGATTATTACAGCTACGGAAGCACAGAACAATTTAAGTAAATATTATAAGATAGCGGAAAAAGAGGACGTGTTTATTGAAAAGCGTGGAAATATAATACTCAAGCTGACCAAAGTTGAAAGGGAAGAGTATATGAAGATGAAGCTGGAAAAACTTCATGGCTGCTTTTCAAACAGCAGGGACAAAGATTTCGATGAAGCCAAGTATGAAAGGTTGGTTAACAAACATGGATCAGCAAAAACTATTGATTGATACCAATGTTATTCTTGACTTTCTGCTTGCCCGTCAGCCTTTTGATATATCTGCCAAGAAGATCTTCAGCCTTGCTGCAGCCGACAAGGTCAAGCTGTATATAAGCATTAACAGTTTTACGGATATTATCTATTTTGTGCACAAGGAATATGACACAAATATAGTCAGAAAACAGATGAATGACCTGCTTAACTTTGTAACCATAATATACGCTGGACACAAGGATGCGGTAAACAGCCTTAAGATGACTGATTTTAATGATATTGAAGATGCGTTTCAGGCACATTGCGCTGAAAAAGAGGATGCTGATTTTATCATAACAAGGGATCTGAACGGCTTCAAGAATTCAAATATTCCTGCTGTTACACCTGACGTATACCTTCAAAATTTATAACGAAGCGCAAGATGCCCCCACATGAATATTACTTATTGAATTTTTCAATTAACTGATAATATCAGCAACTGTTCTTTCCCATGAAGGAATTCTTGTTACCAACAATGAAAAGGAATTTTCACGGATTCCTGGGCTAAAAATGGAAAACTGGGCAGTCTAGTCGATATATAAGCATCACACGGCAAATACCTTTCTGAAATGGAAACCATATATTGAAAAGGTAACAGCCATAGGAAACACAGAGGGTTTTCTAAATAATGACCAGAGGATAAGCCTCCAATAGTAATTTCTTTCCCTGCCTATTATTCCAAGTCGGAAAACGGATTTTAAAAGAGCAGCTATATCATTAATTGTCACATTTAATGCTCCTTTTTTTATCGGTTTAAAATCCTTTAAAAATTTCCTTACCCTTTCATAATAACCTGAAGGTGAGTATAGCGCTTTTATAATATTTCTGTATCCTTCCATAAGCTTGTCATAATTCATCTTCGGTTTAAAATTCAATGTAAAATCCGTATTGTTTCCCGTACTTTCCTTGAGCAGCCTTCCCTCATTCTGCAATCTTCTGTAAAGGCGCGTCCCCTTTGGAGCATTGAGCAGGCCGACCATAGCTGTTACAATTCCGCTTTCCTGTATAAAGGATATCATTCTCTCAAAAATATTTTCATAATCATGGTCAAAGCCCACAATAAAACCTCCCTGTACCTCGAGGCCTTTCTTTTGTATGGCCTTTATGCTGCTCATAAGGTCACGGTTTCTGTTCTGGAACTTGTTACACTCAACAAGACTTTCTTCATTCGGTGATTCGATACCGACAAACACCTTGTTAAATCCTGCCTCTACCATCAATTGCATAAGTTCTTCATCATCGGAAATATCAATGGATACTTCTGTAAAAAAGCTGAAAGGATACTTTTTATCTTTCATCCATTTTATTATAGCAGGCAGGATTTCTTTTTTTAACTCGTTTCTTTTTCCAATAAAATTATCGTCCACAAAAAATATTGAACTCCTCCAGCCTGTTTCATATATACTTTTCAGTTCATTAATAATCTGTTCTGCATTTTTTGTTCTGGGAATACGCCCGAATAAAGCTGTTATGCTGCAAAATTCACAATCGTACGGACAGCCTCTCGAATACTGTATATTCATCGAAGCATATTTCCTGATGTTTATAAGATTCCATAAAGGAACCGGTACATCTGTCATATCAGCCCTCTCGTCACTTTTGTAAATATGTTTTGCAGCACCTTCTTCAAGGTCTTTAAGAAACATTGGAACTGTTATTTCCCCTTCATTCAGCAAAAAATGATCTATTTCCGGGAAATTATCGTATTCTGTTGTAAAAAGCGGCCCTCCTGCTACAATTTTTTTACCAAAATTCTTGCATTTTTTTACAACACGCCTTACACCATCCTGTTGAACAATCATTGCACTGATAAACACATAATCAGCCCATTTTATATCATCATCCCTCAGTTTTGATACATTCATATCTACAAGTTTCTTTTCCCATGACTCAGGAAGCAGCGCTGCAACGGTTAAACTTCCCAGGGGCGGAAAACTAGCTTTTTTTGAAATAAATTTTAATGCATAGTAGAAACTCCAGTAAGTTTTCGGATAATCAGGATATACAAACAGTATTTTTTTATTATTCATATGGTTTGTCTCCAATTCCTTTTTAATCTATTATACCACTTTGAAAAATCATTATTCAAAATCAAGGAAATGTAACCGAAATTTAATATGAACTTTGTAACTGTTAGCCTTGCTGTAAACAACCACTTTGAGGCCTTCACTGTAATTTCATAAAAAACTTTTTAAATATATAATGCTCAGAAAGAGTCTGAATAGTTACTGTGCTTTTGGTGATTATTCAGAAAAAATAATATAAAGGGTTGATTTTTTCATCAAAATGATTTATAACTAAGCATGTTGTTAATATAATATTTAGGGGATATAATTGATGAAAATTATTATAATTGGTGATGGAAAGGTTGGATACAGCCTTGCGGAGAACCTTTCGTCTGAAGACAATGATGTAACTATTATAGATAAAAGTGCGGAAGCATTAAAAAAACCCAATGAAAACCTAGATGTAATATGTATAAAAGGCAGCGGCATAAGTACAGGAACATTGATCGAGGCAGGTGTCAAGGATGTAAATGTATTGATTGCAGCTACTACAAGTGATGAGCTTAACATGGTATGCTGTCTTACCGCAAAAAGGCTGGGAGCGGAACGGACTATTGCAAGAATAAGAGATTTTGAATATTCACAGGAACTTTCAATGCTGAAGGAAGAGATTGGCCTTGATATGATAATTAATCCTGAGCAATCTGCCGCATATGAAATTGCACGTATACTGAGATTTCCCAATGCAATGAATATTGAGAGTTTTGCTAAAGGGCGTGTGGAACTTGTAGAGTTAAAAGTTAGTTCAGATATGCCTATTAATGGATTAAAAATTAAGAATATGGAAAATAAAATCCCTGAATCGGTTCTTATTGGGGCAGTAGTGAGAAATAATAACGTTTTTATCCCGGATGGAGAATTTATAGTTAAAGAGAATGATATTATCCATATAATAGGTAAACCTGCAAGCTTATATGATTTTTGTGAAATTCTGGGCAAGTGTAACCAAAGAATAAAAAACCTAATGATAGCAGGCGGCAGCAGAATAACATATTACCTTACCACTCTTCTCTCCAATGTTAAAATTAAAATTATTGAAATAAGCAAAGAAAAATGTTTGGAGTTATCTGAAAAACTTCCAAATTCACTTATCATACAAGGAGACTGTACGGATGAAGAAATTTTACAGTCCGAGAATATAAAAAACATGGATGCATTTATTTCAATAACCGGTAATGATGAAGAGAATCTTATGTCGGCACTGCTTGCTCAACAAAACGGCGTTCCTAAGGTAATAACCAAAATAAACAAGATTAATTATGTTAATATTATTCAAAAATTAGGCATTGAAAGTGTTATAAGCCCTAGACTTATAATATCAAGGCAAATATTGAGATATGTCAGGGGACTTAAATACGCAGTTGGCAATAAAATCGAATCCCTGTATCGCATAGTGGGAGGTAAGGCTGAAATTGTTGAATTTACTGCGAATGAAGATGCATCTTTTTTAAATATACCATTGAAAAACTTAAAAATAGTTAATGATGTGTTATTTTCAACAATAGTGAGAAAAGGAAAAATAATAATTCCTCGTGGTAATGATTTTATACAGAAAGGTGACAGGGTTATCGTAATAACAAATAACAAAAACATATCCGATTTAAATGAGGTAGTTTCTGCTGGAGGAAATCACAATGAATTTAAAGATAATATTAAAAAGTTTGGGAATATTATTAATATGTGAAGCCGGTTCCATGTTATTGTCCCTTTTAGTTTCCATAATATACGCCGAACCAAGTTTTATATATTTTATATATTCAATAATTATAATAACAATAATAGGCTTGCCATTGATTTTTATAAATACACAAAATACCATTTTTTATGCAAAGGATGGTTTTGCTATTGTCAGCCTTGGATGGATTCTGGTTTCACTTTTTGGAGCACTTCCTTTTTTTTTAAGCGGATACATACCTTCTCTTGTAAATAGTATTTTTGAAACAATATCAGGATTTACTACGACAGGAGCCAGTATACTTGTAAATATTGAGTCTCTTCCAAAAGGTATATTATTTTGGAGAAGTTTTACACATTGGATTGGCGGAATGGGAGTTTTAATGCTTACACTTGCAATACTGCCTTCAGCCGGAGCTAAATCATTCCATATAATGAAAGCTGAAAGTCCCGGTCCAAGCCCTGAAAAACTCGTACCTAAAATTAGGCATACTGCCAGAATACTTTATGAAATATATTTTGCAATATCCCTTGCAGAAGTTATAGCACTGTTGGTAGCAGGAATGCCTTTATATGATTCTTTTATACACACCTTTGGAACTGCTGGTACAGGAGGGTTTTCCAACAGGAATTCCAGTGTCGGAGCTTATGCAAATCCTGTAATAGATGTAATTGTTACTGTTTTTATGCTAGTTTTCGGCACTAATTTTGCCCTGCATTACCATCTGCTTCGTGGAAATGTAAATTCTTTTCTCAAGAATGAAGAGTTTAGGTTATATATTGGTATAGCAATATTTTCAACCTTATTTATAACATTTAATATACATGGTACTATATACAATGCAATATTCGATTCAATCAGATATGCATCTTTTCAGGTAGCTTCCATTATGACAACAACAGGCTTCGTTACTGCAGATTTTAATATGTGGCCTGTATTCAGTAAACTTCTCCTATTGTTTTTGATGTTTATTGGTAGCTGCTCAGGTTCAACAGGCGGTGCAATGAAAAATATAAGAATACTGCTTCTTTTTAAAGTAATAAAAAATTATATTATAAGGATAATTCACCCCAGAGCTATACATACTGTTAAACTTGACGGAAAAGCTGTTAATGACGAAATAATATCCGGTGTATTGGTTTTCTTTTTTGCATATATAATAATATTTGTAGGTTCTGTAATGATAGTATCTATTAACGGAAAGGATATAACGACAACTTTGTCATCTGTTGCCGCTACAATAGGCAATATAGGCCCTGGACTTGGTATGGTCGGAGCAACTGGTAATTATGCCCATTATTCCATTTTAAGCAAAATTGTCCTTTCAATATGTATGATTGTCGGAAGACTTGAAATATTTCCGATGTTGTTACTTATTATCCCATCATTTTGGAAAAAAGTCAATATATAAGATATAGTCAACGTAACTAATTTTACCCCCAAAAAATATAGTAACGCATGTTTGCTTTCATACTGTTCAGTATTCTAACAAGCAGTTTATGCGTAACTTTATCAATATTATCGAAACACACTCCGTAAATGTACGTACCCCTGTTTTTTTCATTCCTATATACAATATGCCCCTGTAGAAATAAACAATCTTCAATTGTACATATGCTGAACTCAAGTACCACTTCGGATGACACGGGAAATTTCAAACTGCTTGTGAATTTGAGCCCCCCAGGGCTTACATCAATCAAACGTACTCTTGTATGTCTAGTCTTGACAGGCTTTAAACCAATCTTGCTGATTGTCATTCTTGAATAAAGGACATTGCGTGGTTTCAACCTGTAATAAGCCCTTTTATAACCCTTATAACTTTGCTGTGCCATAAAATATACCACCACTTTTTTATTTTCTGCAGTCGATATTTAAAGTGTGTATACAAAATTATATAACCGTACATCAATCCTGTCAAATTTAAAATTAATGCTGGAAATATGATATATTTTGTGTTAAAGTATTCATTATCAATATGTGGAAGGCATAATGGCATATGGATGAAAACACTAAAGATATAGTGGATAAAAGCAGATTATTTGTTTTAAACCTACCGCCTGCCGGAATTATTTTCCTTGGCTTTGGCCTTTTTATAGTGCTTGGGACTATTCTCCTTTCGCTGCCTGCAGCTTCAAGCACCAGAACAGGTGCAGGTTTTTTAACCGCATTATTTACCGCAACCTCAGCCGTATGTGTAACTGGGCTTGTTGTAGTTGATACCGCAACGGCCTGGAGCAGTTTCGGCCAAATTGTAATCCTTTTTTTAATTCAAATAGGAGCACTTGGCATAATGTCAATAGCAACACTTTTTTCTCTTATAACTGGCAGAAAAATGGGGCTTAAGGAACGAATGGTAATACAGGAATCCCTGAATGAATTTAAATTGTCCGGTGTTGTCAGATTGCTTAAAAATATACTTTTAGCTACGTTTATAATAGAAGCAGCAGGTGCACTTCTACTATCAACCCGGTTTATTCCGCTTTATGGTATTGGTAATGGCATTGCAAAAAGTATATTTCATTCTGTATCAGCCTTTTGCAACGCCGGTTTCGACATATTCGGAACACCTAATAACAGTTTTACAAGCCTTTCACTGTTTACGGGAAATCCAATGGTGATAATCACAATTGCCCTTCTTTTTATTACAGGAGGTATCGGTTTTATTGCGTGGAGGGATATAGTAGGTAATCGCCGTTTTTCAGAATATATGCTGCATACCAAATTGGTAATATTGATTACTTTCGTGCTTATAATTTCAGGTACCATATTTATTTTCCTGTTTGAATACAACAATCCTGACACCATTTCAAACATGCCGTTTATATCGAAGGCGGCGAATTCTTTCTTTCATGCTATAACTCCGAGAACGGCTGGTTTCAATACGCTTCCGGTTGATAAAATGACAGCCCCTTCCAGGTTTCTTATGATACTTTTTATGTTCATAGGGGCAGCACCGGGCTCTACCGGCGGTGGAGTAAAAGTAACAACTGCCGGTATAATTCTTCTCGCTGTTATAGCATATATACGGGGTAAGGATGATGTAAATGTGATGGAAAGGAAAATTCCCTATCATATAATTAAAAAATCTCTCTCAATAATAGCATTGAGTATGATGCTTGTGTTCGCAGCCACATTCATATTGCTTATAAACAATGAGGGAAGTTTTATGGAAGTACTTTTTGAATCAACATCAGCTTTTGGCACTGTGGGATTGTCTATGGGTATAACCCCAACTCTCGGCGTGGTAAGCAGAATAGCCATTATTATCACAATGTTTTTAGGCAGAATAGGTCCGGTAACGGCAGCTATAGTATTCGCACTTCGTTATAACGGAAAAAAGATTTTATACAGTTATCCAGAGGGTAAAATAACCGTCGGGTAAAAAAGAAAAGGAGATTATATATGAAATCATACATTGTTTTAGGATTAGGAAGGTTTGGAAGAAATATTGCAAAATCGCTTATTAAACTTGGGCACAACGTACTAGCCGTAGACAGATCAGAACAGCTTGTCCAGGAGTTTTCCGATGAAGTAACCCATGTAATGTGTGCAGAATGCACCAGTGAAGATTTTTTACGTTCAGTAGGGATTAGGAATTTTGATGCAGCAATAGTAGCAATAGGAAACGATATAGAGTCAAGTATACTTACAACTGTTTTACTTAAAGAACTTGGAGCAAAATTCATACTTGCAAAGGCACATAATGATCTTCATGCCAAGGTACTCAAAAAAATAGGAGCGGACAGTATAATACAACCTGAAAGGGATATGGCTATCAGGTCTGCAAACAACATAGTCTCAAATAATATAATTGATACAATAGAATTCTCACCTGATTACAGTATAATGGAATCAAACATCCCTGAGGAATGGGTCGATAAAACAATAGGAGAATTAAATATAAGGGCAAAATACAGTGTAAGCATAATTGCAATTAAAAACAAAGAGGGGATAACAATTGCCCCAAATGCCGGAACACGATTCAATAAAGACGATATAACTGCTGTTATAGGTCATAACAGTAAACTGAAATCACTTCAAAAATAATAAATAAATATCCAAATTTCTGAATAATTTACATGCTTTCTAAAAATACTATGTAAAGATTTGCATAGTTATTATTTTCTTTGTGAAAGGAGAGTTATAAATGACACAGTTAAACCAACTGGAACTTCAAAACCTGCGCCATATGTTGGGCTCCCATGAAACAGCATACCAAAAACTAACGACCTATGCGCAGCAGGCAGCTGATCCTCAAGTAAGATCAATGTTTCAACAATCTGCGCAGGATGCAAAAAGCACCAAGCAGAAGCTATTATCATTTTTAAGTTAAAGCTTTATTAAGCTTAAGCTGGAATTCTTAATTCAAAATTTTAAGGATGACAGAATAATAACACCCGATTTTGAAGGGAGGAATTTTTTGATAGTGTAAGGCGAAGGATTGAGTAATACTGTCGTATTGCGATTGACGACAACGTAGCAATATCAGAAAATAACCGCTTCAAAAATGGGAAGTTAT
>CAZANH010000215.1:0-6571 GCA_964486515.1 uncultured Eubacteriales bacterium | reverse complement strand
TTAATAAATTATATAAAAAATGAAGATGCGGCAAAAAATTGAATGATATGTGTTCAATGACATGTGTTCCGCAAAGGAGGATAGCTGGTATATGGATACAATATCGCATGATGAAAATGAAAACAGTTTGTATTCGTTAAGAGGCAAGGTATTTTTCAAGCTTCAGAACGATATATTGAACGGAAAGTACAAGGCAGGTGACAGCCTTATTGAAACCAAATTGTCGGAGGATATGGGAGTGAGCAGAACTCCTATACGTGAAGCGATAAGACAGCTTGAACTGGAAGGGCTTGTGAGAACAGTACCAAATAAAGGGGCAGTGGTAAAAGGAATTACAAAAAAGGATATTGAAGATATATACACTATAAGAATGATGATTGAAGGGCTTGCTGCAAAATGGGCGGCTGAAAACATTACGGAAGAGGAACTTGACGAATTAAAGGAAACAGTTGAGCTGGAAAGATTTTATACAGAAAAAGAAGATACGGCACATATTCTTCAGTTTGACTCTAAATTTCATGAAATTATCTTCAGAGCTAGTAAAAGCCAGCCTCTCATGCATACATTAAGTAACTTTCATCATTATGTCCGCAGAGCGAGGAATGCTTCGCTATCAATGCCTGGAAGAGCATTGGAGGCTTTGAAGGAACACAGGTTAATATTAAAGGCTATAGAGGAAAGAAAAACGGAAATTGCGGAAAAACTTACAGTACAGCATATTAAGAATGCAAGTAAAAGTGTATTGAAATGTGAAAAAGAAAAATTTTAGGAACAGAGGTGAGCAATATGGAGCTTTACAGTGAACAAAAATCAGCATCCGATATGGAATTACTGGATAAGCTGGGTTCGCTCGCGCAGAAAAACATTAAAATAAACACGGATATGTTTTCAAGGTATAATGTAAAAAGGGGTTTGAGAAACGCAGATGGTACTGGGGTATTGGTTGGGCTTACTGAAATCGGTGAGGTACACGCATATATTATGGACGAGAATGAAAAAGTACCGCTGGAAGGCAGGCTTTTTTACAGGGGTATTGATTTATATGATATTGTAAAAGGATTCCAGGATGAAGACAGATTTGGTTTTGAAGAATGCTGCTATCTGCTGCTTTTTGGAAAATTGCCTTCACAAAAAGAAATGAAGGTTTTTGAAGACATTCTGGGACATAACAGGGCACTGCCTGAGGGTTTTAATACGGATATGATACTGACGGTGCCAAGCAGGGATATTATGAACAACCTTGCCAGGAGTGTACTTGCAATGTATTTTTATGATGGTAATCCCGATGATACAAGTGTCAAAAATATAATAAGACAGAGCATAGGGCTTATTGCGCGTTTTCCAACAATGTCGGTATACAGTTACCAGGCCATGTCACACTACCATTATAATAAGAGCCTTATAATACACAGTCCCCAGGTTGAACTCTCAACTGCGGAAAATATACTATACATGATAAGGCAGGACAGTAAATACAGTAAGAGTGAGGCGCAATTGCTCGACCTTTTGCTGGCTCTTCATGCGGAACATGGAGGAGGGAATAATTCTACCTTTGTAACGAGGGTTGTATCTTCCTCCGGTACTGATACGTATTCAACCATTGCTGCTGCAATAGGAGCGCTTAAAGGGCCGAAACACGGGGGAGCGAACCTGAAGGTGATGGGTATGATGGAGGAAATAAAAAGGAATGTAGGTGATTGGGCGGATGAGGACGAGGTTAAGCATTATCTTGAAAAAATCCTTAATAAAGAAGCTTTTGACAAATCCGGCCTTATCTATGGAATAGGGCATGCGGTATATACCCTTTCAGACCCGAGAGCAGTTATTTTAAAGAAGAAGGCTGAAGAACTATCGAACGAAAAGGGTATGCAAAATGAGTATAAATTATACAGCCTTGTTGAAAAACTTGCACCCAGGGTCTTCTATGAAACAAAAAAGGGTAAAAAGATTCTTTGTGCAAATGTTGATTTTTATTCTGGTTTTGTATATAGAATGCTGGATATTCCCGTTGAACTTTATACTCCATTATTTGCGATTGCAAGAATAGCGGGATGGTGTGCGCACAGGATTGAGGAGATAACAAATTGCGGGAAAATAATAAGGCCGGCCTATAAAAGTGTTGCCGGACGTGGCGAATATATAAAAATGGCTGAAAGACAATAGAATAAAATTAAAATAATTGATAAACGGAGGGTTCAATTGAACGGGAAGATAATTATGAAAACCCCGATTGTTGAAATGGACGGGGATGAAATGACACATATAATCTGGCAGAAGATAAAGGATATTCTTATAAGGCCGTATATTGATTTGAATACCGAGTATTATGATTTAAGCCTTAAAAAAAGGGATGAATCGAATGATGCGATTACGATTGAAGCTGCCGAGGCAATAAAAAGGCTTGGAGTAGGGGTGAAATGTGCTACTATAACACCTAATGCACAGAGAGTTGAGGAATATAAGCTTAAAAAAATGTGGAAGAGCCCCAATGGTACAATAAGGGGTATACTTGACGGCACGGTATTCCGTAAGCCGATTATTACAGACTGCATAAAGCCTTTTGTAAGGACGTGGAAGAAGCCTGTAATAATAGCAAGGCATGCATACGGTGATATATATAAAAATGTGGAATACAGGGTAGATGTACCCGGCAGGGCTGAACTGGTTTTTACATCAAGGGACGGGAAAATATCAAGAAAGACGATACATGAATTCAATGAAAAGGGCATATTAATGGGTATTCACAATCTTGACAAATCAATAGAAAGTTTTGCTCGAACGTGTTTTAATTATGCACTTGAACAAAAGGTTGACCTATGGTTTTCAACGAAAGATACCATATCAAAAACATATGACCACAGGTTTAAGGATATATTCCAGGAAATATACGAGAATGAGTATGAGAAAAAATTTAATGACAGCGGGATAAATTATTTTTATACACTTATAGATGACGCGGTTGCGAGGGTTATAAGGTCTGAAGGTGGGATGCTCTGGGCATGTAAAAACTATGACGGTGATGTAATGTCTGATATGATTGCAACAGCATTTGGAAGCCTTGCTATGATGACATCCGTGCTTGTGTCGCCGGAGGGTTATTATGAATATGAAGCAGCCCACGGGACTGTCCAGAGGCATTATTACAAATACCTTAAGGGTGAGGAGACTTCTACAAACTCAATGGCTACAATATTTGCATGGACAGGTGCATTAAGGAAAAGGGGAGAACTTGACGGCAGCATTGATCTTGTCCGGTTTGCCGACAGTCTTGAAGGAGCATCGTTGAAAACGATTGAGCAGGGCATAATGACAGGGGATCTGGCAGCGCTTGCCAAAGTGCCGGAGAAAAGGGCTGTGAATACAGAGGAGTTTTTAAGAGAGATTGCCAAGAGGATAAGTATTTGAATCAGATTAACAGGTATAAAAAAACGCTGCTAAAACAGCGTTTTTTTATGGTGACCCATAGGGGATTCGAACCCCTGTTGCCGCCGTGAGAGGGCGGAGTCTTAGGCCGCTTGACCAATGGGCCATAAAGGCTTTAAATTTGTATATTCAATTGCAGGTAGTATTATATCATGGTTCTTACATGATTTCAATGAATTTATTTGTTTTGTTTAATTATTGGGTGGTGACTGTTCACAGCTCTTCTCATCTACTTGAAGAAATATTTTCATGAAATACATAGCGTAAGGTTCATAAAGGCTGTTTGTTAAGCAAAAATATGGTCAAATCACTGTTTGAGTTGAATGCATTCCCGTTATATTTTTAAGCATTCAACGAGTTTGATTTGACATATAAGGCTGAAATTACAGCCACTTGAACTTGTAGCGTTCATTTCAGGAAAATATTCTTCAAGCTAAGAGGGGACTGTGAATAGATACTTTTGTACCAAATACTTATCAGCATGAACGATCATAATGTCATGCCTTAGTGCGTACCTGAACAGTTTACAACTGTGATGGACAAGCGGCATTTTCAAACCACATATAAAATTGGTACCTTATTTAATTTGTGTGACAGCTGTTCTCTTAAAAACCTTTCTCCCTCTATCCGGATATCTTTGCGGTAACAGTATTTTCCTCGGCCACGGCCTGTCATCAGGGATTTATCAAAGAGATCGACGGCATTAGGAAATGCTTCCCTGTTGATTGCCCGGTGTACATAGCTGTATGTCATAAAGATGATTTCAATAAATAATTGATCCCTTGTTTTTTGAGAAAGTTCTCCTGAAAGTTCTTCTATCAACTGTGCATAAAGCTCCATCCAATTATTTATCATTATGACTGGAGCAATCAGTATTCCCACCTTGTATCCCGCATCGCACATCAGATTTAATGCATTGAGCCTTGCTGCCAGCGAAGCTGTCCCAAACTCAGTTTTCCGGATAATTTCCTGGGGGTTGACACTCATGCGCATTATAATTTTCCCTTTATGGTTCAGGCCAAGGAGGGGTTCTACCATGGCAAACTTTGTAGGAAACGTAAGAATACCCTTTTCGCTTTTGCTGAAATTTTCAATTGTCCATTCAAGGTTTCCCGTTATTGTATTTTCCAAAACCAAATCGCTGTTGCTGCCAATTTCAAGAACAATATTTTTTTCAGACTGTCCTGCCGTTTTCAACAGTTTATCCATCATTTTTTCACGATTGACAAAAAGTCTTAGATATGAGCATTTGTTGTAGTTGTATACCAGGTAACAGTAGAGGCACATGGCACTGCAGCCTGATGAGGTGTACGGTACCAGATAATCGGAAACCTTATGGTTTGGTGTATATTTTAAAGATTTACGGACACCTATGATAAGATGTCGCTTCATTCTTGTAAATTCGGAGTTTGATTTATTACGCAGCTGTTCTATATTATTGTGGTTTTCAATTGGTATCCATTGAATGTTTGTAAATTTTTCTTTTAGTTGTTTCCCAAGATTATAGTCAAGAACGGCAGGTTCGTAAAAAATCCTGTCCGGATTCAGGAATTTACCTTTGTCTGTTTGTTTTAAGACGTCATAAGTTTTTCCATTCATGACTTTTATACCCTCCTTTACAATAGTATACCCGAATTTTCAGTTTATAAGTAATTTTTAGTTATTATTTACTTGAAGAAATATTTTCATGGAATACATAGCGTAAGGTTCTTAAAGGCTGTTTGAAATCAAAACATAAAAAAATACTTGTGTATAAACTTTTTTTATATTATAATATCAAAAGCAAATTAAATTTCTTTTATATTTAAATGGAGGATTTTATATGGCTTTTTATGATTTAAGATGTTTAAAATGCGGGGCAGAATTTAATGTAAAGGCAACTATGGAAGAGAGGGAGAAAAAACATATCAAATGCCCTTCCTGTGGGAATAATGAGTTTGAGAGGATTTATTCGACTATGAATATAATGCAGTCGTCAGGCAATTCAAAAAATTCTTCATCATCAGGAGGGTGTAGTACGGGATATTGTCCATTTACAAGATAATATTTCAATATTATTCAACCCAGTACTTTTTATAATTTAAAGGTGTTGTACCGGTAAGTTTCTTAAAGTATCTGATAAAGTTATTTACATCTGTGAAGCCTACACGGTTTGAAATCTCATTTATACTCAGCGAAGTTTCCTTGATAAGGGATTTTGACCTGTTAATACGATAATTGATAAGGTATTTGTAAGGTGTTAATCCGGTGTAGGATTTAAAAAGCCTTAGGAAGTGGTACTTGCTTATGAATATAAGATTTGTCATGTCATCAATACTTATCTGCCTGTCGTAATTGGAATTGACAAAATGAATGACTTTGTCAATCTCAGACTTATGTTTATAGTATTTCTTATCATTTAAAGGCCCCATTTTACAGGTTATCATTTGGGTTATTATATTTACGAGTATGGTGCAGATTTTGAGGTCAAGAAGCATATCCTTGGAAGAAATCAATTCATATATTTCATCCAGCATTTCTACTATCCTTGAATTTTCATTCATTTTAACTATACTTAGCGAATTATTATTGAGCATTCTATAGTATTCTTTAACAGCAGCTCCATTAAAGTGCAGCCATTTGAAATTCCATAATTTATCCGGGCTGGTGCTGTAGTACTGATAATTGCGGCAGTCAAAAATGACTGCTTGATTAGGCATAAGAGAATATTCACTGCCCCCATATTTCAAATATCCTTTGCCGGAAAGAGTATAAATTAAAATGTAGCTGTTAAAGCCTTCCCTTTCAGTATAATATTTTTTCCCGGCAAGAAAATCTCCGCAGCCCTCCACATAAAAAGGAAGCCCTTTACTCTTGATTCCCGGAGTATGGCCGATAGACTTTTTATTTATTATATCCATTACATAATCAACTTTAATAGTAATCACTCACTTAGCAATTATTATATATTATTCTGCAATAAATCCGGATGACTAATATGTATTATTATACTATAATTGTAATATAAAATAAGCAATATTTCAATATATGGCCGTTTCAAGTTCAAATAGTTACTATTCACAGCCCTTCTTATCTCCTTGAAGAAATATTTTCATGAAATACATAGCGAAAGGTTCTTAGAGGCTGTTTGTGAAGCAATGTTAAGGTC
>CAZANH010000214.1:0-2317 GCA_964486515.1 uncultured Eubacteriales bacterium | reverse complement strand
GGCGTTTGACGGAGCCGTATTTTGGAATCTTGACAAGCATAATAAGACAGGGAATGGATGGGAACCGGATCAGGTAGAAAAGATAATTGACAGATGTGGAGAGAGTATTGATATAATCAGTATACATAATTATAATTCAGCCTTCGTATATGATATGGATAATAAAAAATCACAGGGAACGATTAAAACCCATTTGATAGAAAAGTTTGTAAAATCGGCAGTTAAACAGGCAAAATCTGATGATAGGGAACGTATAGTGATATTGGAAGAAATAGGTTCGCATACCTATTGCGCAAAAGACGAATTGAGTGAACAGGATTTTGTTCAAAGGCTGCATAATGCAGAAGCAACTGTTGCTGCATTGAATAATAATGTTAAAGCATTGGGTTACTGGGCATATAACCATACCTACCACAGGCATTATTCAATGTTGGGTTTTGATGAAGTCAATAAATACCATTTTATTCCTGACAATACGAATTATTATCCTGTAGCATTAATATGCAGGTATATAAGACAAGGTTCGGATATAATGGATACAACTGTAAAGGGATTTGCCAAACGGTATTGGTGATACTATGGCAATCGCAATTATGAATGGCTATGTTACAATTATTCATATGAATTAATGTATTAAAATACATTAATATTGACAAATAAAATTAAATATGCTATTATATGTCCATAGAGGTGAGCCTGATGAAGCGAAAAATTACAGAAAGACTTTTAAAATGGAAGAAGCAAACAAGGGATAGAATGCCAATTCTGATTCATGGGGCCAGACAGGTAGGAAAAACGTACGCGATCCAGGAGTTTGGCGTAAATTATTATAAGAATATGGTATATGTGAATTTTGAAATGGAGTCCGGTATTGTACCTTATTTTGAAGGAAATATTTCTCCGGAAAGGATAATAAAGATTTTAGAACAATATTTCCATGTGACAATAATACCCGAAGAGACGTTAATATTTTTTGATGAGGTTCAAATATGTGAAAGAGCCTTGACCTCGTTAAAGTACTTCGCTGAGACTGCGCCGGAATACCACATTGTTGCTGCGGGAAGTTTGCTTGGTGTTGCGGTAAACCGCAATAAATTTTCTTTTCCAGTAGGTAAGGTATATATTGAGACAATGTATCCATTGAATTTTGAGGAATACTTATGGGCAAAAGGTAAAGAATTGTTGATTGAACAAATTAAAAACAGTTTCAGTAATGATGAGCAATTGCCGGAAGCGTTACACAGGGAAGCTCTTGAAGAATATTATGATTTTTTAATTACGGGAGGTATGCCTTCAGTTGTAAAAACACATGTTTCGAAGGATATTGTTATTACGGAAGATGAAATTAAAGCATTAATCTTAAATTCATATATTGCAGACATGTCAAAATATGCAACTCATTCAGAAAGTGTTAAAATAAGAGGTGCATATGAATCAATACCAGCTCAATTAGCGAAGGAAAACAAAAAGTTTCAATATAAATTAATAAAAAAAGGTGCAAGGGCATCATTATTTGGTGAATCGATTGATTGGCTTGTAAATGCAGGTGTGGTACTGAAGTGTTCCAAATGTGAAAAGGGAATGATGCCTCCGGCGGCTTATCTTGATTTAACGAGTTTTAAACTGTATATGAATGATACAGGCCTTTATGCCAATAGAACCGGTATTACAATACAAGCATTAGTTAGCCCGGAGTTGAATCAATATAAGGGTGCATTAATTGAAAACTATGTGGCATGCGAATTATCAGCAAAGCATTATGAACTAATGTACTGGGAGTCGGCAAATACCGCGGAAATCGATTTTATTATAGTTAAAAACGGAAATGTAATACCGGTAGAAGTTAAATCGGCACAAAATGTAAAAGCTAAAAGCTTAGCCGTATATAAAGAAAAATATAAGCCAAAATACTCCATACGTATATCTACAAAGAATTTTGGCTTTGAGAATGAAATAAAATCAGTTCCACTGTATGCAGTGTTTTTAATTTAACTCTTAACTCGTGCTGCAATGATGGACAAAAGTTTATTGGTGAAATAATATATAAATACTTATGATACTACTTAAAAATGAAATGAGGGATGCAAATGAATAAAAAATATGATGTGGCTGCATACATTTGGCCGGCCTATACAGGCGATGAACCGAGGACAAGAATGTTCTGGCCGGAGGGGATAGGAGAATGGCAGTCCGTTAAAAACGCCGCAAGAAAATTCCATGAACACAATTGGCCAAGGAAGCCTGTTTGGGGTTATGTTAACGAAGCAGACCCATATGTGATGGAAATGCAGATAAATGCCGCAGCGGACCATGGTAT
>CAZANH010000213.1:0-17543 GCA_964486515.1 uncultured Eubacteriales bacterium | reverse complement strand
CAGGATAATCGAAGATATTATTGAGAAAACAAGTCCTTCATTTATATCAGCAGATAATATTTCACAGCAGTTCACCTCATTTTTTCAGAATGCGGTACCCTTTATAAGTCAGAGTATAATAAGCGGAATATCTGCTGTAACAGGAATTGCAATTGTCCTTCTAGTTGTACCTTTTATTCTATTTTATTTTCTAAAGGATGATAAGTTGTTTGTAGGCTATTTTCAAAGGATTATTCCATCCGGATATAAAGATGAAGGGAAGGAAATCCTTGAAGGTGTGGATAAGACTCTTGCCGTATATATAACGGGCGAGTTCCTGATTGCGGTTGCAGGTGGAGTTTTGATATATGTGGGGTATCTTATAATTGGACTTGAGTATTCACTGATACTTGCGATATTTGTTATGATTACTTCAATAATACCGGTTATAGGTACATTTATTGGGATATTACCAGCCCTTATTGTAGGACTTGCGACAGATCCCATAATGGTTGTGAAAATTCTTATAATTATGATTATTGTGCAGCAGATACAGGGGAATGTATTGGCTCCGCAGCTTATGGGAAAGCAGCTTAATATTCACCCGCTTACGATAGTATTGCTCCTTCTTGCATCAGGAGCGTTATATGGTTTTATAGGCATACTTTTGGCCATACCTGTCTATGCGATTGTAAAAATAATTGGAAAGAGCGTATATAAGCTTTATAAGCTGCACAAAGGACTATAGCCTTATTATGCCAAATAAATTGGCTGTTGCTATATTCCCCTTATTTGGGTATTATAAATACCAGGTATATAATTTTTACAGGAGGGGAATATGGCTGTAGTTTTAAGTGACGAAATACTTCAAAGTGTTGAAAAACCTTCAAGATATACAGGGAATGAGTGGAATAGCATAATTAAAAATCCTGATACGGTATCCATACGGTTTGCATTCTGCTTTCCAGATGTATATGAGGTTGGCATGTCACATTTGGGGATGAGGATACTTTACCACCTGTTAAATGAAAGGAAAGATACCTATTGTGAGAGGGTTTTTGCCCCCTGGACGGATATGGAACAGAAAATGAGGGAGAACAGTATTCCGCTTTTTACTCTGGAATCGAAGGATACTGTAAGAGAGTTTGATTTTACGGGTTTCAGCCTTCAGTACGAAATGAGTTATACCAATATTGTAAATATGCTTGATCTTGCAGATATTCCATTATTAAGCAGTGAAAGGACAAAAGATTCCCCATTTGTCTGTGCGGGGGGGCCATGTGCTTTCAATCCGGAGCCGTTAGCTGATATAGTGGATTTTTTCATGCTGGGTGAAGGAGAGGAAATAATCAATGAGGTAATGGATGCATATAAAATATGGAAATCTGAAGTAGCATCCAGGGAGGATTTCCTGAATAGATTAGTAAATATAGAGGGGATATATGTGCCTTCGTTTTATGATATAAAATACAATACGGATGGTACGGTATATTCGGTAGTACCTGAAAAACCAAATTATCCGTCAAAAATAATGAAAAGGATTATTATTGACCTGGACAGTACATATTTCCCTGAAAAAATAATAGTACCTTATACAAAAATTGTACATGACAGGATAATACTTGAACTTTTCCGGGGGTGCTCAAGGGGCTGCAGATTCTGCCAGGCCGGTTTTATTTACAGGCCGGTCAGAGAACGTTCCCCGCAGAAACTGTTTGAACTTGCAAAAAGGATTGAAGAGAATACCGGTTATGAGGAAATATCATTGTCATCCTTAAGTACAAGTGATTATTCAGGGCTTTCAGAGTTGACACATGATCTCGCGGAATCAATGGGTGGGAAAAATATAAGCCTGTCCCTTCCATCCCTCAGAATTGATTCATTTACGCTTGACCTCATGGAAAAGGCACGAATGGTCAGGAAAAGCGGCCTGACATTTGCACCTGAAGCAGGTACCCAAAGACTCAGAGATGTAATAAATAAAGGAGTTGATGAGCAGGACCTCTTAAATTCCGCGGAACTTGCTTTTAAAGGGGGATGGAGCAGACTGAAGCTTTATTTTATGTTGGGGCTTCCGACAGAGAAGTATGAAGATATTGATGGCATTGCCTCTCTGGTTATGAAAACAATCGAAACTTATATGAAAGTACCAAAAATCGAAAGAGGAAAAGGCTTGAAAATTGCAGTTAGTTCGGCGTTTTTTGTTCCCAAGCCTTTTACGCCCTTCCAATGGGAAGCGCAGGACAGTGTGGAAGTATTCAAACAGAAACAGAAATACCTCAAAGACAGGCTGAAAAACAGGTATGTGTCTTATAAATGGCATAACCCGGAATTGAGTTTTCTTGAAGCAGTGTTTTCTAGGGGTGACAGAAGGCTTGGGAAAGTATTGGTAAGGGCGTGGGAAAAAGGATGCAGGTTTGATTCGTGGAATGAGCATTTCAGATTTGATGCATGGATGGATGCTTTTGACGAATGCGGAGTTGAGCCTTTATTCTATGCGTTACGAAAACGGGATTATACAGAGCTGTTCCCCTGGGATCATATTGATGCGGGTATAGATAAAAGCTTTTTAATTAAAGAGAATAAAAAAGCTTACAGAGGAGAAATTACGCCGGATTGCAGAATAAAATGCAGTGGATGCGGAGCAGCGGTATTTGGAGGAGGTATTTGTGTTTGACGGTTTTAAGGGTAAAATTTATAAAGGGTGAAGGTGTTAAATACATATCTCATCTTGACCTTTTAAAAACCTGTGAAAGGGCAATGAGGCGTGCAGATGCACCATTGTCGTATACAAAAGGCTTTAATCCTCATCCTGTAATGGTTTTTGGATTACCTTTACCTGTGGGTGTAACAAGTGAGTGTGAGTACATGGATGTTGGACTGAATAAAAATATAAGGCCTGAAGAATTTATTAAAACCGTAAACAGCCAGCTTCCCCATTCCTTGAGTATATTGTCTGCATGGGAAGAAAAAGAAAATAAAAACATTATGTCAATGATTGTACGGGCAGTTTATATTATTTCTGTTTGTACGGAAATGAAAACGGGAATAAAATATTTACAAGGGAAAATTGATAGCATATTGAATGAAAGAAGTATCGTAATTGGTAAGAAAGTGAAAAGAGGTATGAAAGAAGTTGATATAAGGCCTTTGATATACGGAATTGAAGTTAGCCAATGTGAAAAAGATGGTGAGAAATCAGAAAAAGCTTCATTTACCGGCAAAATTGAAATAAAAATAAGAGTGGCAGCAGGCAGCAGGGCAAATTTAAATCCGGTTGTTTTCACGGATTTTTTTAAAAAATCTTGTGAAAAGAGCATAATTATACAGAGAATACACCGCAGTGAACTGTTAATTGAAAGGGAAGGAGTTATTGAAACCCCGGAAGAAAATAACGGCAGAATGCTGAAGAAAGGCAGGTGAATAATATTGAATGAGATACTGGTTGATGTGAATAATGATATGACAAGAGTTGCATTGCTTGAAGACGGCCAGCTGATGGAAATATATGTTGAACTTCCCGATATGCAAAAGATTGTAGGTAATATATACAGGGGGAAGGTATGCAGTGTACTTCCCGGTATGCAGGCGGCATTTGTAGATATAGGATATGGGAAAAATGCATTCCTTTATGTTGAGGATGCATTATCGTATACGGATATTACAGAAGATGGACAGGAAGCCCATGTATTTCGCAAAGGAAAAAAACCGGCTATTGAAAAGCTCGTAAAAAAAGGACAGGAAATAACCGTTCAGGTTGTGAAAGAGCCAATTGGAACAAAAGGGCCGAGGATTACAACCCATATAACTCTTCCCGGGAGATATGTTGTACTTTTGCCTAACGGGGATTATATAGGAGTGTCAAGAAGGATTGGCAGGGAAAAGGAGCGCAGTAAACTCAAAAAAATTGCCGGAAAATTGAAACCGGAAGGAATGGGCCTTATTGTGAGAACTGCTGCAGAAGGGAAAAATGCAAATGATTTAAAGAATGACCTTGATTTTTTAAAAAGGCTCTGGAAAAGTATAAGGATAAAAGAACAGAAAGGTATGGTCCCAAGATGTATATACAAAGACCTTGACCTTATTTATAGTACCGTAAGAGATATGTTTACGGGTGATATAGACAGATTTATAATAAATAACAGGGATAAGTATGATAAAGTACTGGAACTTGTTGATATAATAAGCCCCGGACTTAAAAACAGAGTTGCATTTTATGACAGAGACTGCGAAATGTTTGAATACTATAATGTAGAAACCGGAATATCAAGGGCACTGTCAAGAAAAGTCTGGCTGAACTGCGGAGGATATATGATTATAGACAGAACAGAAGCATTAACGGTTGTTGATGTCAATACCGGTAAATACGTGGGAAAAAACAGCCTTGAAAAAACGGTCTTGAAAACCAACCTTGAAGCAGCTGACGAGATAGCGTTGCAGCTAAGACTGAGGGATATAAGTGGAATTATAATAATTGATTTTATAGACATGGATAAACGGGATCATCAAAAAAAGGTAATTGAAAAATTAAAAAACGCATTAAAGAAAGATAGAACAAAAACCATGGTTGTGGGAATGACTGGGCTTGGGCTTATTGAAATGACAAGGAAAAAAGTAAGGCAGGAACTTTTCTCAATTATGAGGGTAGACTGTCCATGTTGTAACGGTACAGGTAAAGTTCCTTCTCCCCAGTTAATCACAGAAAATTTTTGGAAACGCATAAACAAATACATGGAGAAATCAGGTGCGAATGCAGTCAGGATAGAGGTACACCCTTCAATAGCAGGGGTTCTTACCAATGGTAAGGAAAATATTCTTAATATTGACATAGACGGTTGTAGTAAAGGAAAAAAGGTGCTTGTAAAAGCTTCAAAAGATTTGGGATATGATGAAATAAGATTTTGTGAGATTGACAGCAATAACCTTGTGTGTTAGAATTAATCGGTGGCCGCGTGGTAAAGGCGCCTAAATGCAGTGTGACTGTTGCCTTTTATCAGCGAGACAGGATAGAGGAGGTGTATTTGTAGATGTATGCTGTAATTGATACAGGTGGAAAACAATACAGGGTTCAGGAAGGAGATATGGTTTTTGTAGATAAACTTCCTGTTGAAGATGGTTCGACTGTGACTTTTGACAGGGTGCTTGCAGTGTCTAAAGAAGGTTCGGTAAGCTTTGGAAGGCCTTTGGTCGAAAATGCAAGTGTTGATGCAAAAGTAATGGCACATGGGAAAGGTAAAAAAATAATTGTTTTCAAATATAAGCCTAAAAAAGGATATAGGAGGAAACAAGGGCACAGGCAGCCGTATACCAGGATTCAGATTGAAAAAATTAATGCTTGAGGATTTTTCCTTTTACGGAATAGTGTTGGAAAGAAATGATAAGAATAAATATAGCAAGGGATAATGATGGTAATATCCGTAAGTTTACAATAAAAGGGCATGCGGGTTTTGCCGAAAAAGGAAGTGATATAGTATGTTCGGCTGTTTCAGCAGTAGCATATATGGCTGTTGGGGCACTTAAAGCCATTGCGGATATTGGCGGACATACTGAAAAAAAAGAAGGATATATGGAAATAAGCCTTCCAATGGGAATATCCTTTGACAGTAAAGAAAATGCGAAGATTATACTAGAAACAGCGGAGATAGGATTTAAACAGATTGAAGCTGAATATGGGAAATATGTAATGGTTATGGATGAGGAGGTGTAGATATGGAAAGGATAAATTTACAGTTATTCGCACATAAAAAAGGAATGGGAAGTTCAAGAAATGGACGTGACAGTGAATCAAAAAGGCTTGGTGTAAAAAGAGGAGACGGCCAGTATGTTCTTGCCGGTAATATATTGGTAAGGCAGAGAGGGACAAGAATCCATCCTGGCGATAATGTTGGAAAAGGCAGCGATGATACGTTGTATGCCCTTATGGAAGGGAAAGTCAAGTATGAAAGAATGGATAAGAAAAGGAAAAAGGTAAGTATTGTAACTGTATAAAAATTGAATGCCGTAAATATAACCCGGGAAGCCGGGTTTTTTTATGTATGCATTTTGGAGGAATGAAAAATGTTTACCGACAGAGCAGAAATATATTTAAAGGCTGGTAATGGTGGGAATGGTATAGTATCATTCAGAAGGGAAAAATATGTTGCTGCAGGAGGCCCTGACGGAGGAGACGGAGGGAAAGGCGGAGATATAGTTTTAGAAGTTGATAGGGGAAAACGTACACTTAGAGATTTCAAATTAAAAAGATATTACCGGGCAGAATCAGGTAGGAATGGAGGCCCTTCGAATCGCACGGGTAAAAACGGAAGGGATATGGGAATTAAAGTTCCTGCAGGAACTTTAATTATCGAAAGAGATACGGGAACAATAATCGCGGATATGACGGAGTATGGTGAGAAAAAGGTGATTGTAAGAGGAGGCAGAGGTGGAAAAGGCAATAAACACTATGCCACTTCAACAAGACAGGTGCCTGGCTTTTCAAAAACAGGGGAGGAGGGTGAAGAACTCTGGATAAGGCTTGAACTTAAACTGCTTGCTGATGTGGGGCTTATAGGGTATCCCAATACAGGTAAATCAACAATCCTTTCTGTTGTCTCTTCAGCAAAGCCTGAAATTGCTGATTACCATTTTACTACTATAGAACCGAATCTCGGCGTTGTCTACCTGGAAGGCGATAGAAGTTTTGTGATTGCTGATATACCGGGGATTATTGAAGGTGCACATCAAGGCGCGGGGCTTGGCCATGAATTCCTCAGACATATTGAGAGGACAAAGCTGTTAGTGCATGTTGTCGATATATCAGGTATTGAAGGCAGAGATCCGGTTGAAGATTTTGAGTTAATAAACAGTGAACTTAAAAATTATAACGAAAAACTTGCTAAGAAGCCTCAGATTATTGCCGCAAACAAAATCGATCTTCTTTTAAACAGTGATTTCCTTATAAAGTTCAAGAAAAAAATGGAGGAAAAGGGATACAGTGTTTTTCCCATATCGGCGTTAAATAAAAAAGGATTGAATGAACTGATGAACCATGTTGCAAAAAGAATTGAAAATATTCCAAATACAATACTTGCGGAAACCGTTGATGATGAAAAAATCTATACAGCAAAACAGGAGGAACCGTTTAATATAGTAAAAGAAGGTAGTACTTTTATTGTCTCTGGAAAGTGGGTCAGAAAAGTTATGGGTTCTGTCAATACAAATGACAATGAATCACTGCAATACCTGCAAAAAGTAATGAAAAAGAAGGGCGTTATTAAAACTCTTGAGGAAATGGGTATGAAGGAAGGAGATACGGTAAGAATCGAAAATATTGAATTTGAGTATATTAAATAGCCAAACAGGAGCAAACAAGGGGACAGCCGGAAATATTACTTTCTAAGAAGTGCAATAATTTTTTCATAAATCAACTGGGGATTGTTTTTAAAATTATTACGTATTGCATCGGCATCATCTCTTGTACCTGCTGCCAGATACAGGTCCATAAGAGAGAAATTATCTTCATGAATGCTGCATTTTACCATATATCCACTTTCGAAATCTGTTCTTATTTCAGCTTTTACCAAAGTTTCATTCCTTATTTTGGAACGTATCGATTTTTTTGCGTTATCAATAGATTTTTTAATACCTTGAGGGATAATGGTTTTAAAATAATCAAGAATTTGTTTTCCAGACTCTGTTATACTGTAAAACTCCTTTTTCCCCTCTTCCTTTGCTTGAAGATAACCTGCTTTGCACAGTTCATTTAAAAACTGCTGAAGAAAAAAATAATTCATGAGCCTGTTTTCAAGCATTATTTTTGTTATCTGCAGATTGCTTACAGGCATGTCTATACGGTCAATCAGGTATAAAAGAATTACCTTGTTCTGTGCAAGTTCCCTGCTGCTTCCCAGTGGGGTTTTCATGCAATCACTCCATTTTCTCTATTTAAAATACTATCTGAAAACGTATTATATATTTATTTAAAAAAAGGATATCATATCCTTGCTACTTTTGATTTCCTTGCAGCCTTAGCTACAGCTGCCGCAACCGTTTTTCCCACTCTTAGGTCGAACGGAGCAGGAATTATATATTCCTCATCAAGTTCATCTTCAAGTACAAGTGATGCTATTGCTTTGGCAGCCGCTATCTTCATTTCATCGTTTATATCACTTGCCCTGACATCCAGTGCACCTCTCATTATACCGGGAAATGCAAGTACATTATTAATCTGATTAACATAATCGGACCTTCCTGAACCAACAATTCTTGCACCTGCTTGTCTGGCTTCTTCAGGCATAATTTCAGGTACAGGGTTTGCCATGGCAAAAATAATAGAATCCCCAGCCATTGTTTTAACCATATCACTGGTAACCATACCAGGTGCCGATAGACCTATAAAAATATCCGCACCCTTTATCACATCAGCAAGATTTCCTTTTTTTCTCTCAAGATTTGATATTTCCGCCATCTCATTCTTTAAGGGAGTTAAACCTTCCCTGCCCTTATATATTGCACCTTTTCTGTCACACAAAATTACATTTTCAAGCCCCATACTCATTAGAAGTTTGGTTACCGCAATACCTGAAGCACCTGAACCGTTTATTACTACGGAAACATTTCTTATATCCTTTGCCACTTTTTTCAAAGCATTTATCATACCAGCAGCCACAACAACGGCAGTCCCGTGCTGGTCATCATGAAATACTGGTATATCGCATTCCTCTTTAAGCCTTCTTTCAATTTCAAAACACCTTGGTGCGGATATATCTTCAAGATTTATGCCACCAAAGCTTCCGGCAATAAGTTTTACTGTATTTACAATATCATCAGTGTTCTTGGACCTTATACACAATGGAAATGCATCAATATCAGCAAAACTCTTGAAAAGAACACACTTTCCTTCCATAACCGGCATACCAGCTTCCGGGCCAATGTCACCAAGTCCCAATACCGCAGTGCCATCCGTAACAACAGCTACAAGGTTCCATCTTTTTGTATACTCATAGGAAAGGTCAGGGTCTTTTGAAATCTCAATGCATGGTGAAGCTACACCCGGCGTATAAGCAAGTGACAAGTCTTTTTTGTTTCTTACCGGAACCATACTTGCAACTTCAAGTTTCCCCCTCCATTCCTTGTGAAGTTTTAATGCTTCTTCCTGTATTGTAATTTTCTCTTGTAATGGCATATATGTCCCCTTTTAGATTAATATTATTCAATCAAGCTTATTTATGTCTTCTCCTTCAAGTATTTCAACAATAATATTAAACTTCTTTTTTTCACCTGGCTTTATAAATTTTAATGTTCCGTCTTTTCTTGCTTTTGCCCTGCCTTCTACATAGCAGTTTGCAGGTTCCAATCCGAGTACATACTCACCTTCACCCATCATCTTCCATTCTATAAGTTTTGGCAGCTGATTTGTGTTAAACCTTATAACCACCGCTGTTTTTTGTACAGGGTTAACAAGTGCGGCATAAGTATTTCCATCCTCTGAAGCCACTGGTTCATGATAAAAAACCTGTTCCTTATATCCGTGTGTCGGGACATGGAAGTTTTTATATTCATCCATACCCTCTTTTGCATCATTATCCCTTGGAATAACGCCAGCAGATGGTACAGTAATGTATGATTTACTGGACAGCAGCGGATATCCAAGGTTAAAATGATAAAGTATCATAATAGGTTCTTCATTAAAACCAATATTCTCAACCGTATCATTTATGTATATTAAATTTTCACCATACGCACATTTGATTTCTCTTTCCAGGACAAGATTTTCGGCAAATACACCGGTCTCTCTTATTTTTCCACTTATTGACATTATTGCGGAATCTTCTTTCCATTCAGTTGAAGAGGAAACTTCCTCTGCCGGTGTGTTGGATATTCGGCCATGAAGCCCGAGCTCATCTCCGTTATCATTACATGGAGCTCCCATATATGTAAGCCCGCAGGTTGTCAAAAAACCTCCGTAAAAACTTCTTAAAAAACCTTTACCTTTTTCATTGAAATATTGAGGTGCTACAATACCTGTCTTTGACATGTAACTCATATTCAGACCTTTATATGAAAGTTTTGCTATATCAAGAGCTCTATCGGCAAGTACCGTATATTCAAGTCCTGAACCATTTATTACATCAAGTGCCCTAACTCCGTCAGCCCTTCCCCCATTAATGCGGTAGTCTTTTATACCGAATAACTGAGAGGTATCACCAACATACTTTAATAACTCGCTTTTTTTTACATTACCCATTATTTGCCTCATTCCCTCCTGTAATTTTTTTATATCCAATTCCATATACGATATCTCTGTACATTAATGCGATTATCCTTTGCTGCATAAGATTAGCAACCGCTGATACAAAAGATGTAACAAATGAAAACACAAGCGGTTTTTCTGATGATAAGGCTATGGTAATAATTATAAACAAAGGTACGAATAATATTATATTAAAAAGGAGCAGTATTGTAAATATTTGTGTTTTTCTTCCCGCAGTAACATTACTGCTGAATTTAAAAGCCGGTAATATAGAGGTCCCCTTATCAAGTATAAAGCATGTGTTGAATATAAAAAGGAGATATATTATTATTCCCGGAACAATAAGAAGAATAAGTCCCAATGCTGTTAAAAGTGCAAGTATAACAGATGCTGCAATAAGTTTTGGCAATAATTTTAGAACATTGTAGATACAGCTTCCAGCAGTATAACTTTCTCCCTTGAGGTCTCTTATATATGCGTATAGATATGTTGAAGAAGCAGTATATACGATAATAACTGCTATAATATTATAGATAATATATACCTTATCAAAACTGTTCATTGATTCAGGTAAAAAGGCACCTGAAAAACCGGCTATCAACATTATTATGAAAATAACAGGTGTAATATGTTCATTGTTTATATCATAAAACTTCAGTGCCTTTTTTATGTATGTACCAGCATTGCCAAGGCCTTGAGGCATGTTTTCAGGCTGCATAAAATGATTCCTCCATATTCTTTAAACTCATATATACTTTAATACAACTTTCATGTTTATGCAATATTTAATTTTTTTGAGTTTGAGTACTAATTCAGCATTGACACTACTGACATATTCTCGTTTTCCAATAGATTTACGGTATACGGTTGATTCAGGGGTTTGCCGTTTTCATTCTGGATTATCTTAACTACAGGCCTTGTAGACAAATTTTTATTTACTGAAATTACTTTTCCAATACCACCAGTATTTAAAATTACATGAGAACCTTCAGGTAATATTTTTAAATTATTGATTAATATTGTGACAATATTCTTCAAGCTAAGAGGGGGCTGTGAATAGTAACTACCATATAGATATGTGGTGTACCTGAACAGTAACAAATAAATATTATATTTCTATAAATACCTGTACATATATAATATTTTGTTTATTGAATAAGGTTTATGTTGAATTTCTAATTACGAGACGAGCGGGAATTTTTGTTTTTTCCTGAGGTCCTTTCTTTTCTATTGCCTCTGTAAGTATTTTAACAGCGGATTTGCCGCAGATTTCAACATTATTATCTATTGAAGTCAGCTCAGGGGTTGTACATTCGGCTATTATGGAATTATTGAAACCAACCACCGCCATATCATCAGGAATTTTATAACCTGCCGTAACTATCCTTTTTGCGGCACCGGCTGCTAGAACATCCTCGGAAGCTATAACGGCTGTAAAATGTTTTTGCATTTTGAAAAGTTTGTCTATTGCATTATAACCGCCTGTTATTCCTGATGAGGTTTTCACAAAGGATTCAAGACGGAGCCTGAAACCTGCTTTGGCCATTCCCTCCTTGAAACCTCTCATTTTTTCAAAACCGCTGAAGGTTTCAGAGTCATAAATATATACAATTTCTGTGTGGCCTTTTTCTGAGAGGTATTCTATGGTATCGGATACGGCAGCCGATTCATCGCTCAATATGCTGTAAATATTTTCCCCCTGCACATCTCCATTTATAATGACAACAGGTACTTTAAGAGCGGCCTCAATTATATGGGTGTTATCGGTCTTCTCCCGGAAAACAGAACCTATAAGTATTATACCGTCAACACGTTTATCTATTAAAAGTTTTAAATAATTCTTTTTTGTATCTATATCACTTCCGGTGTTGCACAACAACACATCGTAGCCTTTTTCCCTTAAATCAAGCTCTATGGTATGTATTGCATTTGCATAGTAGAGGTCTACTACATTTATTGTCATAATGCCGATTGTTTTCATTGAATTTACGACAAGGCCTCTTGCGAACATGTTCGGAGTATATCCCATTTCTTCCATAACAGAAGTGACTCTGAGCCTGGTATTTTCACTTACAACCTGTTTCCCGTTCATTACCCGTGAAACCGTAGCTATTGAAACTCCTGCTTTTTTTGCTATGTCATATATGTTCATCGACATATTCCTTTCATATTGAATTGTGCCTTGTATCCCGTAAATACAAATAGATTATAACACACCGCAGCCTCAGGCTGCAACAAAAAAGGTAAGTGCTTCATGAAATCGCCGTGTATGTCTCAGCATATCATTTCAGAAAGATATTCTTCGATTGGTATATAAGCTGGTACTTAAACCGTCACATTTTTTACATGAAAATCGGGGAAATTGTATTTACAATGTATTGACGACCCATGTTTCTCATAGTATAATAAATATATGAATTAAGCGTTTTTATATATAACCTGGAGAAATCCAATGAGATATGAATGGGATGATAAAAAAAATCAAATAAATAAGAGAAAGCATGGTATATCGTTTGAGGAATCAAGGGAAGTGTTTGATGACCCATTACATATATCTCTGCTGGATAAAAGATTTAATTACTTTGAAGAAAGATGGATTACAATTGGTAAAACGGTGAAAAATCAGTTGGTGGTTGTAGCAAATATATATTTTGACAATAATAATGAAGAAGTAATCCGGATAATCTCTGCAAGAAAAGCTACATCCAATGAAAGGAGGCAATATGAAGGTAAATAATGATGACTTTGTTATGAAAGACGAATATGATTTTTCAAAGGGTATAAGGGGACGGTTTTATACCCCGAAAAAGAAGTCTACAACAATGAGGCTTGATGATGACATTATTCTATACTTTAAGAAAAGGGCAAGCGAAGAGAAAATAGGGTATCAGACCTTGCTTAATTCAGCTTTGAGGGAATATATACGCAAGCACTCCATTACTTGATTGGTTGAATAGTAACAATTTGCTTCTTGAAATTCTACACATAAAAATATATAATTGACAGGAATTAAGAATCATCTTTGAATCAACAAAAGATGTTACAATTTGTTCATATTTTATTAAAAAGTATTTATGATAATAAAAATACTGATAAGAAGCAATTTATAATTACAAGGAGGGATTCGATTGATAGAAATACAGGATTTGACCAAGAGATATGGTCAGATAACCGCCATAAAGGACTTGAACTTTAAGGTGAAAAAGGGTGAAATCCTAGGTTTCCTGGGGCCTAATGGGGCAGGAAAGTCAACCACGATGAATATCATAACAGGTTATATACCTTCAAGTAAAGGGACTGTCAGGGTAGCCGGATATGATATTTTAGAGGAGCCTAAGGAAGTAAAAAAACGGATAGGTTTTCTTCCCGAACACCCGCCGGTTTATACCGATATGACGGTAATTGACTACCTTGGCTTTATTGCGGATTTGAAAAATGTTGACAAAAAGAAGAAAAACATCCAGCTCAATGACATAATGGAACTTGTGAAGGTAACTGACCACAGGGACAGGCTTATTAAAAATCTGTCAAAAGGTTATAAGCAAAGGGTAGGGCTTGCACAGGCGCTTGTGGGAAGCCCGGATGTTCTCGTACTTGATGAACCTACGGTAGGCCTTGACCCAAAGCAAATCATTGAAATAAGGAAACTGATAAAGGCTCTTGGAAAAGAGCATACCATTATCCTAAGTTCTCACATACTTCCTGAAGTAAGTGCGGTATGTGAAAGAATAGTAATAATAAACAAAGGTGAGATAGCGGCAATAGACACCCCCGAAAACCTTTCAAAGGGTATAGGGGATGCTTCAAGGCTTTCGGTTACAATTGCAGGCCCGAAGTCTTCGGTTTCAAAGCTGATTAATGAGTTATACGGGGTAAAATATGTTGAGCAGCAGTTGGAAAAAGAAAAAGATACCATAAGTTATGTTATTGAGTCGGACAAGGAAATCGATATAAGGAAATCACTGTTCTTTGCACTGGCAAAGGAAGGATATCCTATTCTTGAACTAAGATCTTTGAACATGTCGCTTGAAGATATATTTATACATCTTACAAGGGAAGAAAAGGGGGTTGTCCAGTAATGACTGCAATATTCCGAAAAGAAGTAATGTCTTATTTTTATTCACCGATAGCATATATATTGATAGGGTTGTTTATATTGCTGACGTCTATTTTCTTCTGGCCGAATCTGCTTTACCAGTATGCTGATTTTAACGGGACGTTATCCACAATGGGATTCATACTGATATTCATAATACCTGTTCTGACAATGAGAATTCTTGCGGAAGACAGGAAGAACGGTACGGAAGTTGTTCTAATAACTTCTCCAGTTAGCCTTACAGGAGTTGTACTGGGTAAATACCTTGCGACACTTTTTGTTTATCTTGTGATTACCGTTATTACGTTTATTTATCCCATTATACTGCTTGCTTTTGGAGGTCAGTTAACAGTGCAGCTTGTAGGCGGATATATCGGGTTCATACTGCTGGGGGCGTCATTTATAGCGGTAGGGATATTTGCCTCATCCTTGACTGAAAATCAGGTGGTGGCAGTTGTAATAGGTTTTGTAAGCCTTTTGATAATGTGGATAGCAGACAGCCTTGGAAGTATGGTTGGGGGATTTGCTGCAAAAATCCTGAGTTGGTTTTCTCTTATCTCAAGATATGAGGATTTCAACAAAGGAATACTGGCATTGAGCCCGATTGTGTATTATCTGAGTTTTATAGCAGTATTTTTGTTTCTTACAATCAGGGTTATAGAAAAAAGACGCTGGAGTCAGGGGTGATGAATAATGAATAATATATTAAAAAATATTTCAAAGAATATAAAAAGGTTTTTAAACAGCAGAAATCTTAAATACGGGAGTAATTCCATCATACTTGTTGTTGCTGTGGTTGCAATTGCGGTAATATTGAATATGTTTGTAGGGATGGCGGATGTAAAATTTGACCTTACGCCCGAAAAACTTTATTCACTTGGAGATGTCAGCAGAAATATTCTTAAAGGGCTTGACAGGGATGTAACCATATTCGGTCTGTTTGATGAAGGAAAAATAGGAGCGGCCGATGACTATAAGGAAGTCATAGAACTTCTTGACAAGTATGAGGAGTATGGGCATGTAAATGTTGAGTATATAGACCCGGACAAAAACCCCGCTTTTATAAAGGAAATGGATCCCGATAAGTTGATGGAATTAAGTAAGACTGATTTTATAGTGACTTGCGGGGATAAAAAGAAGAAGCTTGAAAGATATGACTTGTTTAAGACGGAGTTTGACCAGAATACTTTCCAGACATACAAAACAGGTTCTCTCGCCGAACAGGGTTTCACGGGTGCTATCAAATATGTAACGGCGGACATGACACCTATGATTTATTTCATGGCAGGGCATGAAGAAAATACGATAGATGATGATTATGCTACGATTACAGAAGTGCTGAGAAACAACAACTACGAAATAAAGGAATTAAACCTGCTTTCAGAAGAGAAAGTACCTGATGACTGTACAGTTATGGTTGTCGCATCGCCGAAAAAAGACATTTCAGCCGGTGAAAAGGATAAAATTGAGGATTATCTGGATAATGGAGGCAAGGCCATGTTCATGTTTGATTCGCTTGCCAATGACCCGTCCATGGACCGTTTTGAAGAACTTCTTGCAAAGTATAACCTCGGAATTAATCATGACAAAGTGAAGGAAAATGATTCAGCCAGATATGTGCCTAATATGCAGTATGATATTATTCCATTTGTTCAGTCAAATTCAATTAATTCGGATCTTGGAACGGATAGGTTCGGAATGGTAATGCCAAATTCAAGAAGTATAAATATCCTTAAGAATGTAAAGGAATGGATTAAAGTTACTTCACTTATAAAAACCAGTGAAAAGGCAGTTGGTGAACAAATAGGCGGAGGAGATGATGTAAAAGGGCCTCTTGATATAGCTGCCGCAGTAGAATACAGCGGGGGCATGAAGCCGGTAAGGCTTATTGTAATGGGCAACAGTACCTATGTGAGTGAAGATGTAATGGGAGGCTATAACAGAAACGGCCTGTACTTTTTTATTAACTCATTGTTCTGGCTTGAGAATAAGCAGGATGAGGAGGTTGTAGCACCAAAAATTTATGAAACTCCGAAGCTTGATATAAACCAGATGCAGGCAAATATAATGGGCGGAGTGGTAGTTATTGTACTGCCGTTGATAATACTTTTATCAGGTTTATTTGTATATTTGAGGAGGCGTCATCTATGAAACTGTACAAAAATGCGATTATAGTAATAGCAGTTTTGGGTGTTTTAGTTGCTGCTTACCTTTTATTCAAGGATAAAATAGGTGGCAGTAATGATGATTATTCCAACAGGGATATAACTAGGATTATTGATATAAGCACAAGTGATATGGTTGAAATGACAATGCAAACCAGTGACGGTACATTTGTGTTCAAACAGGAAACTGTCAAGGAAGACGACAGAGAGGTAAAAAAATGGCTTCTTGTATCTCCGGAAGGTTTAAAATATGATGAGAGCAAGGTAAACAGCGTGGCAATCAACTTTTCTTCCATAATAGCGGACAAGGTTATTGAAGAGGAAGCTAAAGACCTTAGGGTGTACGGACTTGATAATCCTGCAGTGGTATCGGCAAGGCTTGCCGATGGAACGGAGAAGGCTATTGAAATAGGAGATCTTACCCCTACAAAGGGTGGCTATTATGTGAAGGAAAAAGGCGTAAACAAGGTATATACAATGGGATCATACTCCGGCGAAAAATTAAAGGTGAGTAAAAATGACCTCAGGGATAAGACGCTTTTTACTTTTGCCGCCGAAGATATAATAAAACTTACTATGGAGAGAAACGGGAAAACAGTTTTTGAGGCTCAAAAGGAGGGTGAATACGACTGGACGCTTATTACGCCGATAAAAGGGACGGCAAATGCCTCCGCAATATCGCCCATGCAGGAAGCGGTGGCTGCTTTAAGCGTATCTGAATTTGTCGAAGAAAACCCTGCTGATTTTGGTATATACGGTCTTGCTAATCCTGCATATGTCCTTGAGGCTGAAACAGCTGAAAAGGATGTAGGGATTATGCTGGGAAGCGAAATGGAAGACGGATCAAAATTTTATGCGAAAACAACAGAAAGTGACGAGGTGTTTACGGTATCTTCAGAACCTTTCAATTTCCTTGACAAACCCATAGAAGAAATAGTTGAAGTGTTTGCTTATATAGTAAATATAAAAGATATAAACAAGATAGTTGTTGAAATGGACGGAAGGGTTGACACGATTAATATCCAGACGGATGAGGAAGACAGCGACAAGGATGTGTTCCATTTCAATGGTA
>CAZANH010000212.1:0-2096 GCA_964486515.1 uncultured Eubacteriales bacterium | reverse complement strand
CATATGAACCATAAACAAAGGCTTACCACAATGAGGACATTTTTTATCTGTTTTTGATAAATATTTAGTTACAACCATACGTTTTACACCATTACTTCTAAATTCATTCAATCACCTTCTCAGGATGCCAAGTGATAACCATTAAATCATTCCAAATCGTAATATCACGTATATCACGAATAAAATAATCTTCTGGATTGTCGTTTTTTTCAATTATAATCTGAAGCTCACCATCGTTCCAACCTTCAACAGACCAAGCAACCAAATCCTGGAATCTTTCATCATTCAAATCAATCCTGCGAACAGTATTATTTTTAATGTCGTCTCTTTCTTTTTCAAAGATATGCCCAAATGATTTAAACCTGAATTCCCTGTCTTTCATCACTCTATAACTCCCTGTCTGCGTAGCTCCGCAAAGAATTCATCGTTCAACATATCAGGCCTAAGTTCCCTATTCCAAACAAACATTTTATTTTCCATCATACCACCTTATCCAATATACTCAAAATACTAGCATAATAACAACCCTGAACCCAACCATAAAAAATAAAGAAAGAATAAAAAGAATACTTCATTGATAGATACCTCCTAGCAACTGTTGTTTATCATCGTTAACCTTGCCGTTAGCATACTCAAAGAACCTTTTCATACTTACACCCTTTATCTTAGTAAGACGTGCTGATAACCAGTTCTTATCCAAAGTTGACGGGTTATCAAGACTACGGCCTGTTTCAACGTATTCTTTCAACAACTGCTCCAAATCCCTGTTTTTTGTATATACATTGTTTATACATTTCTGCATTTTGTATATACATTGTTTATACATTTTATCGTACTCCTTAGCCTTCTCCTTAAGAAATTCTGGAAAATCACGAGACCAATCATCAAAACCAATCTCCCAAATCTGACTGAAACTACCATCCATTTCTTTAATGAATTTATACTGTTCATCAGATATACGGATTATTATTTGTCTTGTTTTTGCCATAGTCTAACCACTTTTTATATATACTGTATAGTCTATACAATGTCTATACAAACTGTCTATACTATACACTTTTATAATATCTGCTTTTATCTTCATCAGGATAAAACCGTTCATATTCTGCTTTATTAATTGCATCAAGAATTTTATCTTTATATTCATAAAAAGGATTATCTAACACCTTGTTTCTAAGTATAAAAAAAACAAGATTACATATATCATCTATTGTTGGTTGATTAGTACCAATTATTTTCAAACGATATATTTTATCTTTATCATTAATTTCTTTTATATTATAATCCCTTTTACGTGGATGTTCAGTAATGATAAATCCATTATTTTGATAAACTATTTTCTCCCGTTCCATAATAATCCCAACCGTTACGTTTTTCTCCATAAAAATAATCAAGTTTACGCCCTATAAAATTTTCTTCTATCATCTTATAAAATATATCTGGTTTACGACTATGTGTTGTTCTTGGTTCTCGTATTATATCACGAATGTTTTTATGTTCCCATAATGGTTTACCTTTAATACCCAGTAAACAAAACTCACATTGGAAACGAAGCCAAGTACCTATGCCCATCTTTTCTTTATCCCAAATTATCATGCCTTTATAATTAAAGTTCCAATGTTCAAGTATGTTTTTTGCTTCCCAAATATCTTTATGTGTAGTCCAAAGCCAAAGTATACAATCATCTTTTGCAGGTAACTGTATATTTTTTATTTCTTCATAACTCATCTGCGGATAGGTCGCCGTGGTACGGCGACCTTCAGCATCATATTTACCAGCAAAATACCACGGAGGATCAATTACTATTATATCATATAATCCATCTGGTTTTTTTATTCCTTTGATTATTTCTTCTTTTTGTTTTTTAATTTTTTCTTCTCGTTTGTTTTCTTTAATTGCTTTTAATACATCATGTCTTGTTGGTATATCGTTTTGTTTTTCATTCCATATTTGTTGTACTATCTCAGGGTTACGATGTATCTCCTGTGCATAGAAGGATTCTTTCTTATTGATACCAACAGGAAGTTTACCGAGAGTTCCTTTAAAAGAACCCTCGGCGGTTCTAATTGGTTCTTGATTTGGTATTTGCTCTAGTA
>CAZANH010000211.1:0-1605 GCA_964486515.1 uncultured Eubacteriales bacterium | reverse complement strand
TGGAAAAGTATTATCTCACAATGCAATCGCGTGTATACATATAAGGGATAAATCGAATGGCTGGTTTAAGGTAAATGCGGGACTTAATTCCTTTACCGGGTGGGTGCGTGAAGAGGATGTGTATTTTGCCGTTACCGATGAGATGAAGCAAAATATTTATCATCCCGAGCCGGACTTTGATGTGTTTGTATCAAGGTTTAAAAGCGAGATAATGGATAACCCCTCATTTATAATGAAAGCTGAAGACACAGGAGATACTGCACAGCTGAGTGCTGAGCAGAAAGAGCAGCTTGCGGGTGCCATAAGTGATATATCTGATTATTTGCTTTTTGACGGAGCTGTCAGTGCTTTGAGAGAGGCAGCATATCCTTTTTACAGACTGGATTTTGGAGAGTACGGCATGGTGGTGACTACAGACGACCGGCTCCTTGTGCTTATGGACGGTGATACGGCCTACGATTATGGTATAGGAAGGGAAGGCATGGCTGTCAAGTTTGTCACGCCGAATATTGAATTCATACAAAAAATACAGGAGCTTTTCCCGGCAAAACCCAACACCTTAAAGGACAGCCTTAATTATCTTATGAATGCGGAGAAACTGATATTTGCGGGTGATTATTCAAATGGAAAAGAATTCACCGAACAGTTTCTTATAAATAAATGCGTAAGAGCGATAAAAGAAGCTGTTGGAGAAGAAATATCCTCCGAAAGTGTCGATAAAAATATCGAGGAGAAAAATACCTATAATTTTTTCATAGGCGGGGACAGTACTGACAATATGATTACCGTAACCCATATGGACAAATATATCGAATACAACGGCAAATACTATGAACCGCTAATACCTCCAGGGCATCTTATGGGAAATCTTTTCGCGGGGTATTTTTAGTATCACTACACAACTACATTTGACACCCTTTGTTATAATTCAGAATACTTTTTGCTGTTACCCTTTGATTTCTCAACAGGGTATTTTTCATTGTTCTTCTTAATCTTATCATGGATCGCCGTATCAATATCTATATCCAAAGAATCTACCATCAAAATACAGTAAATCATCACATCAGCCAGTTCATCCTGTACTTTTTGCCTGTCAAAATCATCAGACCATTGAAAGTTTTCAAGGAGCTCTCCTGCTTCAATAGATATGGACTTTGCAAGGTTTTGAGAAGGATATTATTGTTTACTATATACAAATAGAAGGAAAATACTAATATTTTGTAAAAATATCTGGAATTATTATCCGATTTGCAGTATAATGTATTATGACAATAAACAAGCAATAAATGAACGACTTATTATGTCTATACTTCGAATTTGTGTGAAGCGACAAAATAAATTTACATATTGACTAGCCCTGCAATGTAGGGTATAATATAGGAGTTATTAATAATGAAAAGAGAATTTATTGAAACGAAATTGTTTACAAATAGTTGGTATAATTTAGGCCTGAGTGACTTAGAATTAAAGGAATTGCAGGAGTATTTGGCAAGTTATCCTGATGCAGGCAGTGTAATAACTGGAACCGGTGGTTTGAGAAAATTAAGATGGAAGCTTTCTGACAAAGGTAAAAGAAGTGGTATAAGAACAATATATGTTGATTTT
>CAZANH010000210.1:0-1746 GCA_964486515.1 uncultured Eubacteriales bacterium | reverse complement strand
TCCCATTTTTGAAGCGGTTATTTTCTGATATTGCTACGTTGTCGTCAATCGCAATACGACAGTATTACTCAATCCTCCGCCTTGCACTATCAAAAAATTCCTCCATTCAAAATCGGGTGTTATTATTCTGTCATTCCTTAACATCCCCAAAATCATTTTTTTAAAAAGTATCCCAATTTATAACAAGTCTGAATACTGTCAAAATGCCATTCGCGCCCAACCTTTTTCTTTGCCTCTGGCTGGCAAATCAAGCATTTCTCTGGCAGTATCCACATAAAATCTGTAATTCTCTATGGGCGTACCATCGGTTATTCTGTGGTCAAGGCCGAAAACCATTCCTCCCTGCTGCATTAATGGCTGCAGTTTGTACTCAAGTTCCTTTCGTATTTCTTCCTTGCTGCTTCTTAGCACATGTTTGTCAATTCCGCCTTTAAATGCAAGTTTACTTCCATATTTTTTCCTGAGTTTAACAACATCCATCCCTGCTGCAGGCTCTGCAGGTAACATAATATTTATCCCGGATTCAAGGAAAGCATCTACTACCGCATTCAAATTTCCATCGCTGTCCTGGCTGAATAATTTCGTACCCTTTGATGAAAGCAAATCCCAGATTTTCCTGTAATACGGTTTAACAAATTCAAGAACAAGGTTTGGGCCTATTAAAGGTCCCGGCTTGCCTGCCATATCTTCGTGAACCATAAGATTATCAATTAAGAGCCTGTCGCTTATTCTGTCAAGAACCTGATAAGCTGTATTCCCTGCAGTATCAAGTATGTCGTGCATAAGTTCCGGTTGATCATAATAACAAAAACATACTCCCTCTTCTCCCATAAGCTGACGCGGCAAGTCGAATCCTCCCGGAATCGAAGCTACTACTAATGCCCCATTTTTCTGAGCTTCACCTGCTTCTTCTACAGTTTTCCAATTAATCCTGTCCTCACTGAATTTAAACCAATGTTTTATTTTTAGCCAGCTATTCATATCCTTTACAGGATAATCAATCGGTAAGGGTATTGTTGCAGAACTTTTACAAAGCTTAGTCTTCCTTCCATAACTGTCAATCTGAATTATATATTCATCATTATCTTCAAGTACCTGTGGAGTAATATTACTCATAACATCAGTATTTCCACCACATCCTACTATTTGCATATAGTCGAAGTCAAATGCTTTAAGCTCCAGCTCATCTTTTGAAGCTCCCTGATTCTTCCATTCTTCGTCCAGGCCAACCAACAATCCGAATAATTCCACAAACATCTGCCTGTGTGGGTTGCCAAAAGTCATCAGTTCAATATATTTATCCCTGTTCCATTTCATACGAAAAAACCTCCAGTATTAAAATATGATAATGGGCTATAAAATGCCCCGGCAGTATTATGCAGTTATCCTATATGATATTGTTACTGATGTAAATGTATAAATGCTTTACTTATGTACAAATCCGTGATAATATTTAATAGAAAGAGGTGCAAGTACAGTTTATGAACCCATATAATATAGCATCATTCATACGTCACATTGTTAACAGGAAATGCCCTGACACAGGGTGGAAAATTGAAACCCGTACCATACCGGATCACGAACTTGTATTTATTTCAAATGGTGAAGGCACTATAACAATTGAAGGCAAAGGAATCCCTGCGAAAGCTGGTAAGTTGTTTTATTTTCATCCGAAACTATCTCATTCATTAATTAGTTCCAATGATAATCCTATGCAATTTTGGGCTGTTCATTTCAGTTTCACTT
>CAZANH010000209.1:0-11664 GCA_964486515.1 uncultured Eubacteriales bacterium | reverse complement strand
CAGGGGATCCAAAATAGCGCCGTCCATTCCCGCATATATCGCGGTGACAAGAAAGACCTGATTCATAAGCTTTCTTGCCGGGATACCAAAGGAGATATTGCTAAGGCCGCAGGTAATATGAACATCAGGAAATTCCTGCTTAACTTTCATTATTGTTTCCAATGCCACTACACCATAGTGAGAACCGGTGCCAATCGGGCGTATCATGGGATCTATATGAATATGTTCCTGTTTTACTCCTGCTTTGGTTAGCTTTTCAATAAGCTGCTCACCTATTTTTACTCTTTCATCCGTCGTTTCGGGCATTCCCGTATCATCCATACAAAGTGCCACAATCTGGGTGTCATATTTTTGGATTAGGGGAACTATTGAATTGTATCTTTCTGTTTCATTTGTTATGGAGTTAATTATCGGTTTTGTGTTTTTACTGACCTTAAGCGCTTTTTCAATGGCTATGGGATTTGTCGAATCAATTACAACAGGAATATCCACCGCTTCTTCCACTGTTTTGGCAAGCCACTCCAACCTTTCGGGTTCATCAGCATAGAACATTCCTGCGTTTATGTCTATGTATGAAGCTCCTGCCTCTTTTTGTTTTATCGCAAGTTCCTTTATTTTCCCGGCTTCATAATTTTCAATTGCCGGTTGTACTGATTTTAACGTACTGTTGATCTTTTCACCTATTATTATCACTTGTACCCCTCCAATATTTTTTTTCATATTTATTATGGATAATTATAATCCATTTTTATGCATTAAGCAATTTATAATTATCTTACATAATATTATAGGAATTGATATTTTTTTATATGATGATACCCTTCATTAGTCTATAACGAACTGTAAAACTATTGCTATAAATGATTTATGAAAAATTGTACATTTTTACGATTGTTGATTTTATTGATTTCATATAAGTTAGAAATTACAAAAAACAAAAAAAAAGTTCAATACTTGACATTTATAAAATAGTAGTATTAAAAGAGCAGGATAGCTTATGGTAATGGTTTGAGAACAAAAAAACGGGGGTTTGAAAATGATAGTTGTAATTGGAGGAGGACTTGCAGGATGTACTGCCGCACTTGAGATTGCAAAGAGTGGTATAAAGGTATTGATTCTCGAAAAAACCTCCATGCTTGGCGGCAAGGTTATCAATTATGGATGTAAGGCTACGGAAAGATGTAATAACTGTGGGCTTTGCCTTACTGCAGGCCTCTGGGATAATGTAAAGGAAAATGAGCTTATTGATATATCATATGATACGCAGATTATTGACGTTTCAGGCAGTAAAGGCCAATTCAATGTTATATGCAGGACACAGGAAGGTATCAAAGAAATAAATGATATAGAAAAAATAATTATAGCAGCAGGTTTTGAAGCATTTTCAGATAAATCGTTATCAGGAAGTATTGAAATGATAACGGACAAAAGAATTATTACTGGAAGTTATCTTGAAAAGGTAATTGCTCATAGAAGAAAAAACGTATTGTGGGATGATACGGATACTTTAAAAAGTATCGCGTTCATACAGTGTTTTGGGTCAAGAGATATTAAGGAAAAAGCTCCATACTGTTCAAGGGTTTGCTGTGGCTATTCGACAAGAGCGGCAAAGGTATTCAAGTATTACTATCCAGATATAAAAATTACTTTTTTCTATATGGATATTCAAAGGGTTCAGGGTGATAACTATTTTGAGTCTCTGCTAAAGGAAGGTATGAGATTCGTAAGAAGCAGGCCGGTAAACATAAAAAAAGGTAATCCTCCGGCTGTTGTATATGAAGAACCTGGAAAAGAAGGGGTAAAAGAAGAAAAGTTTGATCTCATTGTTTTGACAGAGGGGATTCACCCTGCCAGTGATACGGAGCAACTTGCGGAAATCTGTATGTTAGGAATCAATGAGAACGGATTTTTGGAATATGTACAGGATCCTGAAATTACAGGTATATATCTTGCAGGTTGTATTGGAGGGCCATTGGGCATTGAAGAGACATATACGGAAGCAGTTACTGTTGCAGGGAAAGCCTTAAGTGATATGAAGGCATATGCCTGAAACAGGCTAAGCATAAGAAATTGAGGATTCCGGCAAGAAGGGAGTTACTTTATGAACATAGTTATTATCGGAGAGAGCGAATTAAATGACATATTAAAGAAAGAGATAACAGAGGCTGGGTATATACCTGTTGTTATTGAAGATATTTACTCAATTGATAAAATCAATGGTGAAAAATACAAATATACTGTTGATATAAATGGAAAATCAATTGAAACAGCTTTTATAATAATAACAGAGGAATACAATAACTTAAATGAAGAACTTGCGGAAATTCCTTTTTTACCGATTAATGAAATTAATGAAGATAATTATTCTCGCAGAGGGAAAAGACCATTGGTGTTTTTAATGGATTTCCCTGACGAATCTTCAACTCTCATGAGTGCACAGGCATTGGAAAAGGCTGTTAGAATTGCACGCAAGAAAAGCCTGATATATTACCTTTCAAAATTTATTAAAACATCAGGGATGGGTTTTGAAAAATTGTACAGTGAGGCAAGGAATTATGGTGTTACATTTATAAAATATACAAAGATTATTGTTGACTATAATTCATCTGACGAGATTTTCAATATAGCTTTTTCAGATGGATATGATGAAATGAGTATTCAGTCGGATGCTGTAGTGCTTGGGCAGATTTCCAGCAAAAAAAGCAGATTTAAGCATATATCAGAACTACTGCGTTTAAAATTTGATGAAAATGAACAATTGAATGACGGCAGATATTTTCTTTATCCTTCTCTTACAAGTCGTAATGGGGTATATTGTATAAATAGTGCATCTTCTGATGGAACGAATCGTGATATCAGACTCCGTACGGACCATGTTCTCAGTGAGATAAAAAAAGAATTAATAGGTATTTCTGAAAATTATACATCATGTGAAAAAGCACTGCGGTTGTCCTATGGGTTTTCAGACAGGCTTTTAAAGAATCCTTCAGGATATGCCAGAATCGATGCGAGTAAATGTGCATTATGCTATACATGTTTCAGAGCTTGCCCACATGCGGCCATGGTTCCTGACAAGGAAAATCAGATTATGAAAAACTTGAAATATGCATGTAATGCATGCGGTATTTGTGCATCCGTATGTCCTGCCAAAGCAATAGAAATAGTTGATGAAAATGATGTGCAGGAAATGGCTGATGCTGCAAAAGGTAATAAGGAAAATACAAATACGGAAAGTATAGTTGGAGAATATAAAAGAGGAAGTCTTAAAATTTTATGCTGTGAAAATTCTGCAAAGTATGCGATTGATAAAATTCAAAAATCTGATTTTAAAAATTTTGAAGAAGTGGATATTGAAACTGTTCCATGCGGAGGAAGTATAGAGGCCATATACCTGCTGGACTTACTGAAAAATTTCGAAAAAGTACTTGTGGCCGTATGCATGAATGATGCCTGTAAGCATTTTGAGGGGAATAAAAGGGCATTCAAGCAGGTACAAAAGGTAAAAAAAATACTTAAAGAAACAGGTTTTGATGAAAACAGGGTAGAGTGCATTAAAATTTCTCATGCAATGACTGAGACTGTGAGGGAATATGTCCTATCAGATTCTTCAAGGGGGGATATGGCATGATAGTTGCGGAACGAAAACCACTTGATGAAATATTCGGGTATATAAAAGAGTGTAAAAATATAGCCATTGCAGGCTGTGGAACATGTATGACAGTTTGTATGGCAGGAGGAGAAAAGGAAGCTGTTGAACTTAGGTCAATTCTTGAGCTTAAATTTAATGCCGAAGGGGAAACCCCAGGTATGAAGGTTGTTACTCCTAAACGGCAATGTGACAGAGAATTTATAGAAGAAATTGCAGACGAGTTAAAGGATTGCGATTGTATACTTTCAATGGCCTGTGGAGCCGGCATACAATTTATGGCTGAAATATTCAGTGATATACCGGTTTTTCCAGCCGTTAACACTAAATTCCTGGGCGTAACACATGAGGAAGGGCAGTGGACTGAAATGTGTCAGGGGTGTGGAGATTGCGTCCTTGGTAAAACAGGTGGAATATGCCCTGTAACTAGATGCTCAAAGAGCCTTTTAAACGGGCCTTGTGGTGGTTCGCAAAACGGGAAGTGTGAGATAGATCCGTCGGTTGACTGTGCTTGGCAATTGATATATGAGAAACTTAAAAAATTGGGAAGGCTTGACAGCCTTTATGAGATAATGCCGCCCAAGGATTGGAGAACCAGCAGAGACGGCGGGCCGAGGAAGATAATCAGGGATGATGTAAAACCTTGAGTTTATATAAATTTAACCGGATACAGACACTTATAACGCAGGTGATATGATGAACAGCAAAGATAATGGAAAAAGTAATTTACAAAAAATATTGGAAGAGGGCAAATTTGCGGTAACGGCTGAGATTGGGCCTCCGATGAGTGCAAATGCGGAGTTCGTGAGAAAAAAAGCATTTGATATGAAAGGTATAATTGATGCTGCAAATGTTACCGATAACCAGACTGCAATTGTACGCATGTCGAGTATAGCTGCATCAAATATTGTTATGCAGGAAGGTATGGAACCGGTTGTTCAGATGACCTGCCGGGATAGAAACAGAATTGCTATACAGAGTGATTTGCTGGGAGCATATGCTCTGGGACTTAAAAATCTGTTATGCCTTTCAGGTGATCACCAGTCATTTGGAAATCACCCCCAGGCTAAGAATGTTTATGATATTGATTCTGTGCAGCTTCTTCAGGCAATGGATCGTATGAAAACAGAAGGGGTATTCATGAACGGCAAGGTATCAAAGACACCGGCGGAATTTTTCCTGGGTGCCACAGCCAACCCCTTTGCAGATCCTCAGGAGATGCAGTTAATAAAACTGGGGAAAAAAATCAGGGCAGGTGCCAAATTTATTCAAACCCAGGCAATATATAATATTGAAAAATTTTCACTATGGATGGAAAAAGTCAGGGAGCTTGGATTTCATAAAGAGGTCCATATACTTGCAGGTATACTTGTTAATAAGTCCCTGAAATCTGTTGAAATGACAAAAAAAGTTGCGGGTATGGATTTACCTGATGTTTTTGTAGACAGGATGAAAAAAGCCGAGTCACAACAGGAAGAAGGAATAAAGATTGCGCTTGAACTGATTGAGCAGCTTAAAAATATTGAAGGTATAAGAGGTATACATATAATGGCAGTAGGATGGGAAAGTGTAGTACCTGTTATTGTTGAAAAGGCGGGGTTTTTGCCCAGACCTGAAATATAATGGAACGCTTGTGAACAAGGAGTTAAAAGTTGGTATTGGAGGGAATTTATAATGCAAAGTCTGAAATCGAATCAAAAATCAAGCTTGAAATCATTTGATCCTGATTTTAAAAACAGGGTGGCAAAGACCCCTGGTGGAGAGAATGTGATGAATTGTATTCTTTGTGGTACGTGTACTGCGGGTTGCCCGGTAAGTCAGATAAGCAAGGAATATAACCCAAGAAAGATAATGAGAATGGTGCTTCTGGGTATGAAGGACGAAGTGCTTTCGAGACCTGATATATGGCAATGCATGCAGTGCCATATATGTGTTGCCCATTGTCCTCAGGATGTAAGACTGGCGGATGTCATAAGGGCTTTAAGGGAAATAGCAGTTGATGATGGATATGTAACGCAGGAATTTGCAGATAAGGTTGAAGAAATAGATTTACAGAGCAGAAAAGACAGGCTTAAAAAAATAAACGAATTATGCAGCAAGTGAAATTTGACCTGGATTGGAGGTGTGCTTAAAACATATGAAGAAACCAGTACTCGTTTTAGGGGGAGGTATTGCCGGTATACAGGCATCTCTTGATTTGGCGGATATGGGAATACCGGTATTTTTGGTTGAAAGTTCTCCGAGTATAGGTGGGAGAATGGCGCAGCTTGATAAGACTTTTCCTACCAATGACTGTTCTGCATGCATACTTGCTCCTAAAGTTACCGCATGCTTTAATCATCCTCTGATAAGTACACTGAGTTGGAGTGAACTTATCGAACTTAAGGGCAATGCGCCTGACTTCACAGCGGTTGTGAAAAAGAAGGCGCGTTACATAGATGAAGAAAATTGTAAGGGTTGTGTCGATTGTGCGGCCAAGTGCCCTATTGAAGTAAAAAGTGAGTTTGATATGGGAATGGGTACGAGAAAAGCCGTATACAAACCATTTCCACAAGCCGTACCAAATAAGGCGGTTATAGATAAAAAGGGTACTTCACCCTGTAAATTTGCATGCCCGGCGCATATAAATGCTCACGGATATGTTGCTCTTATAGGGCAGGAGAGGTATGATGAGGCGCTGGCGCTTGTAAGGAGGGTTACACCGTTTGCAGGTGTTCTTGGAAGGGTTTGTTTTCACCCGTGTGAATCAAGATGCAGCAGGCAATTTATTGATGAACCTATTTCTATTGCAGGTTTGAAGCGCTTCCTGGCGGATTATGAGATAAAACAGGATAAAACGCCTGATATAAAGCTTCTCGATGAGAAAAAAAGTAAAAAAATAGCCATAATCGGATCAGGCCCGGCAGGTCTTAACTGTGCTTACAAGCTTGCAGGGTATGGATATCCTGTAACGGTTTTTGAGGCCCTTCCTGAGGCAGGAGGCATGCTTAGATATGGTATTCCGGGATATAGGCTGGATAAGGATATATTGGACAGAGAAATAAAAATAATTGAAAAAATGGGAGTTGAAATACGTTTAAATACTCCTGTAGGAGACAGGCTTACATTTGATGATTTGAGGTCTCAGGGATACAAGGCATTTTTCCTGGGGATTGGCGCACAAAAAGATTGGAAGCTTGGTATTAAGGGTGAAGAACAAAAAGGGGTTATTCCCGGTATTGAGTTTTTGCATGATATAAATACAGGCAGGAAACCCAGAGTTGGCAAAAAGGTATTGGTAATTGGTGGCGGAAATGTTGCAATGGACGTAGCCCGTTCTGCAGTACGCCTTGGTTGTGATGTCACAATAGTGTACAGAAGAGCAGAAAAACAGATGCCTGCAAGCTCCTGGGAAATAGAGAGCGCAAAAGAAGAGGGAGTCAAATTTGAATTTTTGACGGCTCCTCTTGAAATAGAAGGAGAAAATGGAGTAGTAAAAAAACTTAAATGTATTAGAAACAGGCTTGGAAAAAAGGATAAAAGCGGGAGAAGACGGCCTGAAAATATACCTGGGTCAGAATTTGCAATAATTGCTGATAATATTATACCTGCAATAGGCCAGGCTGTTGATTATGAATCGATAATTTCAGCAGGAGGACCCTCTTTTAAGGAAAATGGCAGAATTGAATGCAATGTTGAAAGAATGTCCACTACACTTGAAGATGTATTTGCTGGTGGAGATGCCGTTACAGGGCCTGCAACTGCTATAGAAGCAATAGCAGCGGGAAACAGGTCTGCAGAAAGCATAAGAAACTATCTTGAAAATACTGATAATCCACTTGAACCTTATATGCTTCCTGAAACAAAGATTGAGGATATTGACTTCAGCAATTCGAGACCTTCACTAAGAGCAAAAATGCCTATGCTCAGTATTGAAAAAAGAATAAGCAGTTTCCAGGAAGTTGAGCTTGGATTTACGGAAGAACAGGCGAAGAAGGAAGCTTTAAGGTGTGTCGACTGCTCCGTATGCTCTGAGTGTATGTCTTGTGTCGGGAATTGTGAATCCAATGCGATAAGGCATGATCAAAGGGATGAGATATTTGAGTTGCGTGTAAGTGCTGTTATACTTGCACATGGATTTGACGTTTCAATAAATATCCCCTCCGATTTTGGTTATAGAATGTATAAGGATGTTTTAACAAGCATGGAATATGAGAGGATTCTTTCCGCATCCGGCCCGTATGAGGGGCATGTGCAGAGGATATCCGACGGAAGGGAACCGGAAAACATAGCATTTATACAATGCGTGGGTTCAAGGGATACAAGATGCGGCAGTGATTATTGTTCTTCGGTTTGTTGTATGTATGCCGTTAAAGAAGCAATAATAACAAAAGAACACCTGCCGGCAGTAAAAAACATTGATATTTTCAACATGGATATAAGGGCGTATGGCAAGGATTTTGACAAGTATATTGATTCTGCGGAGAAAAAGTATGGAATAAACTTCATAAGAAGCAGAATTTCAAGTATAGAAAGGAATAATAACACTGGAAAACTTATTGTAAGCTATTGTGAGGAAAAGGGCTCAGCATCAACCAAGGAATATGATATGGCGGTACTGTCCGTTGGTATTGTACCAAAGGCAGGTATTCGTGAATTTCTTAAAAACACCGGTATAAAAACTAACAGGTATGGTTTTTGCTGGGTTAACGAAATGTCTGCCCCTGAAACTTCAAAGTATGGGGTTTCGGTATGCGGTGCGGCATCCGGGCCTAAGGACATTCCTGAAACGGTGACAGAAGCAAGTGCGGCAGCGGCGGCGGCTTCAAAAATAGCTTTTACTATAGATACCGATAAGGAAGAATATGAGAGGTTTTTTAAGGAAGAGGAAGAGCATGTAATCAGGGATGTATCAAAGGAACCTATAAGGATAGGAATTTTTGTATGCCACTGCGGTATCAATATTGGAGGGCACCTTGATGTGAGTGCTGTTGTTGAATACGCAAAGGGGCTTCCGTTTGTTGAGTATGCAGGTGAGAACCTGTACACATGTTCGGTAGATGCACAGAAAATTATCGCGGAAAAAATAACAGAATACAGATTAAACAGGGTAGTTGTTGCGTCATGTACACCGAGGACACATGAGCCCCTATTCCAGAGTGTACTGATGAAAGCGGGTTTAAACCCTTACCTGTTTACTATGGCAAATATCAGGGACCAGTGCTCATGGGTGCATATGGATAATTGGGATGAGGCTACCGAAAAAGCAAAGGACCTCGTGAGAATGGCTGCTGCAAGAGTTGTACACGCAAAACAGCTTGTAAAACAGAAGGTTGAAGTGACAAAATCAGCACTTGTCATAGGCGGAGGTGCTTCAGGCATGTCGGCCGCACTTGAAATAGCAGGTATGGGTTTCAAGGTATATCTTGTTGAAAAACAGACGGTGCTTGGCGGAAATGCACGAAAATTGTATGCTTCTCCGACTGGAAGGCTTTATGAAGGTTATATAGGTAAATATATTGAAAGCTGTATGAATAATACACTGATTGAGGTTTATACAGATACGGAAATAAAACGGATAGACGGTTATGTGGGAAAATATTCAACGGTCCTTCAGACACCTGGTGGAGAGCTGAGTATTGAGCACGGTGCAGTAATAGTGGCCATAGGAGCAAGAGAGCATAAACCGGAAGAGTATATGTATGGTTCCGATTCCAGGATTATAACACAGATTGAACTTGAAGAAAAACTGAAAGAAAGTGCGGCAGTTCTAAAAAACGCAAAAGATATAGTAATGATACAGTGCGTAGGATCAAGGGATGAAAAAAGACCATATTGCAGCAGGGTTTGCTGTAACCAGGCGGTTAAGAATGCGTTGATAATTAAGGAAAGAAATCCCGGAGCAAATATTACCGTTATTTACAGGGATATGAGGACATACGGCTTCAACGAGTTGAGTTATAAAAAAGCGAGGAAGAAAGGCGTACAGTTTATACGATATACACCTGACACAAAACCTGAAGTTGTGAAAGATAAAGATATATTAAGTATTTCAGTATATGATCCAATACTTGATATGACAGTTTCTCTTAAGACGGATTTACTGGTACTTGCTGCTGCAATTGAACCTGATATTGAAGAAAACAGGAAAATTGCAGGCATGTTGAAGCTTCCGCTGAACGATGACGGTTTTTTCCTTGAAGCTCATGCAAAACTGAGGCCGGTTGATTTTGCTACCGATGGTGTGTTTGTATGCGGTCTTGCACATGCACCCAAAAATATAAAGGAGAGCATGGTTCAGGGTAAAGCCGCTGCAGGGAGAGCAGGAACTGTGATATCCAAAGACGTGCTTGAGACTGAAGGTACGGTTGCACATGTAAATGAAAATCTTTGTGCAGGATGTGGTGCATGTGAGCAGGTATGTGCCTACAAGGCAGTAAGTGTTGAAGAAGTTGAGAGAAGGGGTAAAAAAGTTAAAAGGGCTGTTGTAAATGCAGTGGTTTGCAAGGGCTGCGGAAGCTGTTCAGCAGTTTGCAGGCCTGGTGCAATTGATGTAAATGGTTTTTCCGATATGCAGATTGTATCAGAGATAAATGCATTCCTGGGTGGAGGTATTATGAAATGACACAGTCAGTGAAAACAAAAGAGCAGATTGAGGTAAAACAGGTTAAGGTAAAAGAAAATGATAATCTAAATGAAAAGGAATGGGAGCCAAAGATAGTTGCATTTCTTTGCAACTGGTGCAGCTATGCAGGTGCTGACCTTGCAGGTACAAGCAGGATACAGTATCCATCCAATATCAGAATTTTAAGAGTTCCGTGTTCAGGCCGGATAAATCCGCTTTATATCATTAAGGCTGTGGCAGAAGGAGCGGATGGGGTTTTGGTTTCAGGGTGCCATCCGGGTGACTGCCACTATATAACCGGCAACATGTATGCGAGAAGAAGGTTTGTGATGCTGAAGAGGCTTTTAACAACAGCCGGGATAGAGCCTGAAAGGGTTCAATTTACATGGGTTTCTGCATCCGAAGGCGGTGGTTTCGCTGATGTCGTTAAACAGGTCACGGATAATGTAAGAAAATTGGGCCCCAGCAGAATAAAAAAACCGGACAAAAAATAAAAGGTTGTGAAACAGATGAATATTGAACAGCAGAAAAAGGAAATACAGAGAATATGCAATAAGCTGCTTGATGAAGGAAAATATAAAGTGATAATCGGATTTATTTCAAGTGGTGAAGGTAATGGTGCATCCCCGCATTTTATAAGGGAACATTCTGATGTTGAAATGTTGAAATGGGACAGGTATTGCATGCCAAATCTTGCAAAATATCTGCTTGATATAAAAGAGCCTGCTGCCATAATTGCAAAGCCATGTGATGCAAGAGCTGTTTCAATGTATATTACGGAAAAGCAGAAAGCAAGGAAAGATGTATTTATCATAGGTGTTGAGTGCCCTGGAATGTTGGATAGTGATGGGAAATTGCTCCCTGCCTGTGCCGAATGTGAAATAAGGACCCCGCCAATCTATGATGAACTCATTGAAGGGGATGGTTTTGAGAAAGCTGAAGAAAACAGGAATAAAAAAGAAGTAGAAAACAATAAAGAAAATGAAGGCAGGTTTGAAAGGTTTGAAAAAGAACTGAATAAATGTATACTGTGTTTTGCGTGCAGGCAGGCATGTTACGCATGTTACTGCAAAACCTGTTTTATGGACAGGGAGATGCCTGACTGGTTGCCGGGAGATCCGGATATGTCCACAAAAATGGTTTTCCATCTGGGAAGAGCGATACATCTTGCGGGAAGATGCATAGGCTGTGGTGCATGTGAGAATGCCTGCCCGTCAGGGGTAAGCCTAAGGTATCTTATGAAGGACCTGGCGGATTATACAAAAGAGTTATACAACTATGTCCCGGGGATGGATCCTGATGAAAAGCCTGCAATGATTAATTATGATACGGATGACAGCGAACCTGGTTTTCTTGTCCATAAGTGAGCTGTTTCAGGAGGTGAGTGGTTTTGAGCAGTGCAGTGATATCAAAA
>CAZANH010000208.1:0-10326 GCA_964486515.1 uncultured Eubacteriales bacterium | reverse complement strand
ATAAATTGTTAATTATTTACTATTTGAAGAAAATATAAAACCCTTGAAACTCACTGTTCTCAAGGGTTTTGGCGGAGAGAGAGGGATTCGAACCCTCGGATAGCTATTAACCATCACACGATTTCCAGTCGTGCGCCTTAGACCAGCTCAGCCATCTCTCCATGTGTTTCTCTGTTTATTTTACACATCAGATTATAACACATAAATAACACAAAAATCAATAGAAGCATTAGTGTAATTTCGCGTAGTTTATGCAAGGTATATGCAATTTTTACTTGACACAAACAAAAAAAAGTAAGTACTTGAAGTTTTAAAAAATCGTGATAAAATTATTATAGTTTATTGAAAGGATGATGATGATACTCAAATGGAAAAGGGTATGAAAAAGCTTAAGCTGTACGGTTTTAATAATTTAACAAAGGCATTAAGTTTTAATATGTACGATATATGTTATAGCAATAATTCTGAATACAGCAAGGGTTATATACAATATATCGATGAGCAGTATAATGCGGATCGGCTTACAGGTATAATGGAAGAGGTTTCAAATATAATCGGTGCCAACGTTTTAAATGTTGCAAAGCAGGATTATGAACCTCAGGGTTCAAGTGTTGCCATCCTTATTTCCGAGGAAAAGGTTGAGTATAATAATTTACGGGTATATCAGTATCAGAATGAGGCTCCCGGCCCATTGCCTGATACTGTTCTTGCTCATTTGGATAAAAGCCATATTACTGTCCATACTTATCCTGAAACTCATCCTGATGAAGGGATAAGCACTTTCAGAGCTGACATTGATGTTTCAACCTGTGGAAGGATTTCTCCTCTTAAGGCATTGAATTATCTTATACACAGTTTTGACCCCGATATAGTCACTATAGATTACCGGGTCAGAGGTTTTACAAGAAATGTCGGCGGAAAGAAGCTATTTATAGACCATAAAATAAACTCAATACAAAATTATATACCCGGTGAAATAAGAGACAAATATCAGATGGTTGATGTTAATGTATATCAGGAAAACATTTTTCATACCAAAATGATATTAAAGGAATTTGATCTTGACAATTACCTTTTCGGTGTTTCAAAAAAAGATTTTACTTCAAGCCAGAAGAGAAGAATAAAATCAAGGTTGAAAAAGGAAATGTCAGAAATATTTTATGGCAGTAATACGCCAAGGGTATAAAGTCTGTTAGTATTCACAGCCCCTTCTTAGCTCGAAGAATATTTTCCTGAAATGAACGCTACAAGTTCATGTGGCTTATTTCATGAAAATATTTCTTCAAGTAAATGAGAAGGGCTGTTAATAGTTGTGAAAGTAACTATAAATTCCTATTATATTTCTATAAAATGGGGAAAAATATTGACTAAGTGAGTTAAGAGTGGTAAGGTATTTATAAACTGACTGACTGGTCAGTTCTGAATATGTGTTGCAGGAGGTATTTGTTTGTTTAAAATAAATCGATATATTTATGTAATTCTACTATTGTTATTTATATTTACCATTGGTACAGGTTGTACGTTTTTTAAAAATAAAGCGGAAACAGAAACTGTAGAAAGCAAATACGTACCTGTTGAAGTAACTGCTCCTTTCAAAAAAACAATATATAATGAAATATTATACACAGGTACGGTTCATCCTGAAAAAGAAATAATCATCTTACCAAAAACTCCAGGAAAGGTTTCGGAGATAATGGTAAAAACGGGTGATTCCGTAGAGGAAGGAGATACGCTTTTTACTCTTGACAAAAAAGATATGCAGGATCAGATTGAGCAGGCAAAAATAGCGCTTGATGGCGCAATTGCCAACTATAATATGACACTTGAAAAAATTGAAACTGCACAGAGGTCATATGAAAGAAATAAACAGCTGTTTGAACAGGGTTCCATATCTGAGTCACAGATTGAACAGGCAGAGCTGGCAGCTTCCGACAAACCTTTGAAAATAGCACAAAATTCCGTAGACCAGGCAAGATTTGCATATGAAAAGTCAATCAAAGCTTTGGACAATATGGAAATATCTTCACCCATAAATGGTATTATATCATCTCTTAATGTTGAAAAAGGTGAATATGCATTAAATACGCAACCTTCTGCAGTTATTATCAATATGGACAATATCCTGGTGAGAATAGACGTAGCTGAAAATATTATTAACAGTCTGTCTATTGAACAGGAATTATCAGTAAGTATACCAGCCTCTTCTAATAAACCTTATATTGGCACTATAACGTTTATAAGCCCGACTTCCAATGAGAGGACACTTCTTTTTCCTGTTGATATAAAAATACAAAATAAAAATCATCATATTAAACCGGGCATGTTCGCACATATAAGTATAAAATCCGACATCAGGGAAAATGTGCTTGTGGTACCTTCTGACGCAGTTGTACGAAATAACGATAATAATTATATATATCTGGAGCAGGATGGTAAAGCAATACAAACAGTTATTGAAACAGGCATGGATACAGGTGAATATATTGAAGTATTAGGCGGTCTGGATATTAAAGACAGTATTATAATAAAGGGTCAAAGCTTTGTTAAGGATGGTGACAGTATTAAAGTTGTTGGGGGTGTGGTAAAATGAACCTTCCACGACTTTCTGTAAAAAGGCCTGTTACAACTGTAATGGCAGTATTTGTTGTACTCCTTCTTGGATTTGTTTCACTTACAAGGCTGCCTATGGATTTGTTTCCTGAAATTGATGTTCCTGTAGCTATTGTCAATACAAGTTATTCCGGTGTTGGCCCCCAGGAAGTTGAAAAACTTGTTACTTCTCCCGTAGAAGAAGCACTTGCAACAGTATCAAATGTTAATGAGATAAGTTCAGTATCATATGAAGGAAGATCCATAGTAATTGTTGAATTCAATTATGGAACAGATATGGATTTTGCCTCTCTTGAAATGAGAGAAAAAATAGATATGATAAAGAGTTTTCTGCCGGATGGTATTGAAGACCCTATTGTTATGAAAATAGATCCTAACGCGTTTCCAATTATACAGATGTCACTGACAGGTGAAAATGACCTGGCAGGGCTTCGTAATTTTGCAGAAGATGTAATAAAATCCAGGCTTGAAAGGCTTGAAGGGGTTGCGTCCGTAGATATATCAGGAGGATCTGAGAACCGGATAAAAATATCCATACATGAACATAGCCTGAGAGGGTATGGGCTGTCAATAGATTATATCGCTCAGGTAATAGGTACTGAAAACCTTAATCTGCCTGGAGGGAGTGTAAAAAAAGGTAAAAATGAACTAAGTGTCAAAACAGTTGGTGAGTTTACATCTCTTAAAGACATTAGTAATCTTTCCATCCCCATTCCCACAGGTGGTAATATCATCCTTTCAGACATTGCAGATATAAGTATTGACAGTAAGGATACAACAAGTATAACAATGTTAAATGGAAAAAAGAGTATTAACATTTCGATTTATAAATCTTCAGGTACAAATACGGTTGATGTTTCAAGAAAAGTCAGAACTGAAATTGATAATATTAAATCACTTTTTCCAGGAAGAGATATGGAAATGATAATGGATCAGGCGGTTTATATTGAACGCTCCATAAACAATGTAATGAATAACGCTCTAATCGGAGGACTGCTTGCAATATTGATATTGTATTTGTTTTTCCGCAATATAAGAACTACTCTTATTATAGGTACAGCTATACCAATATCGTTTATAGCAACTTTCAGCCTGATATATTTTAATGGAATAACCCTTAATATGATGACACTGGGAGGGCTGGCTCTTGGCGTAGGTATGCTTGTTGATAATTCAATCGTTGTTTTGGAAAACATATATAGATTCAGAGAAAATGGGCTTTCAAGAAGGGATGCTGCAGTGCGGGGAGCATCTGAAGTAGGAATGGCAGTAACTGCTTCAACCTTTACAACAATAGCGGTGTTTCTTCCTATAGTTTTTGTAGAAGGGATAACTTCTACACTTTTTAAGGAGCTAGCTCTTACTGTTACTTTCTCACTGCTGGCATCTCTTGTTGTTTCACTGACACTTATTCCAATGCTTTCATCAAAGTTGCTTAGAATAGTAAGCAGGGAAGAAAGAAAAAAGAAGGATAAAAAAAGGTTGTTTGCTGTTATTTATGCAAAGTTTGATAAAGCTTTTTTACATATTAATTCCGGTTATAAAAAATTACTTTCCTGGAGTTTATATCACAGAAAAACCACCATAATTACAGGCATACTTATATTCGCAGTTTCAATGGCCGGAATAATAAATACCGGTGCAGAGTTTTTTCCTCAAACTGATGAGGGGCAGTTTACAATCAGCATAAAACTGCCGGAAGGTGCCGATCTCGAAAGGACAAAAGATGTAACAGGTATTATTGAGGAAATTCTTAAGGAAATTGATGAAGTCAACACGGTATATACAAATGTAGGTAATGCAGGTAATAGATTTATTACAGCAGGAACCACAAATATGGCTTCGGTTAATGTTCTTTTAAAAGACATTAAAATCCGAAAAAGAAGTACAGCCGAGGTTGCAGACAATGTACGTTCAATGGTTATGGATATTCCTGATGCTGATATTGATATAGATGTCTCTTCAATGATGATGACGGGGTTTGGCGGAGATTCCATAAGTATAAGCATAAAGGGTGATGATACAGAGATTTTAAGAAAAACAGGAAATGATTTTGTAGATATTGTAGAGAAAATAGAAGGCACAAGAGAAGTAAAAAGTGATTTTGGTGAAGGTATACCTGAAATAACAATACGCATAAACAGAAGTAAGTCATCATATTATGGCTTGACATCTGCACATATAGCAAATTCAGTTAAAAATATATTGTCAGGTATGGTTGCGACAAGATATAAGCAGGATGGAAGTGAAATGGATGTACTTGTATGTGGAGATGAGATATTCGGCCGGAATATACAGAATCTTGGACAGATTCTCATAAAGACTCCACAGGGTTTATTTGTACAGTTAAGCCAGGTTGCTGATATCATTGTCAAAAGAGGACCGTCTATTATAAAAAGGGAGTCACAGTCAAGGGTTGTAACAGTAAGCGGGCAGATATTCGGCAGGGACCTTTCTTCAGTTTCATCCGATATTAAAAAGAAACTCCAAGCATATAATATGCCGCCAGGTTATTCATATGAGCTCAGGGGACAGTATGAGGAACTTAACAATGCCTTTAATGATCTTTATCTTGCACTTATACTTGCAGTTATTCTTGTATATATGGTTTTGGCTTCACAGTTTGAATCTCTGCTGCATCCGTTTACAATAATGCTTTCTGCACCCATCGGTTTTTCAGGAGGTGCAATCGCATTATTTCTTACCGGTAAAACTTTGAGTGTTTCATCCATAATAGGTGCTATAATACTTGCAGGGATTGTTGTAAATGATGCAATTGTTCTTATTGACTATATAAATACGCGTAGAAAAAACGGTGAGGAAAGAACTGTCGCAATTTTAAATGCAGGGCCTATAAGATTGAGACCTATAATAATAACAACTGCAACAACCGTATTGGCTCTCCTGCCAATGGCAATAGGTATTGGTGAAGGCTCTGAGATATTATCTCCAATGGCAACTGTTGTAATAGGGGGATTAACTCTTGCGACAATTTTGACACTTGTTTTTATACCAGTTGTTTATACCTTGTTTGATGATATTTCAGTCAATGTCAAACAAAAGCATTCAAAAAACCGGCAGGATAATGAAATCAACGAAAGGTAAGATGTAATGTGGCCAAAGAAGACAGGATAGAAGCAATTCTTAATGCCTCTGCAAAAATATTTGCACAGTATGGTTTTGACAGGTCAAAAATTGATAATATAGCAAAAGAGGCAGGTATTGGCAAAGGTACAATATATGGGTATTTTAGTAGTAAGGATGAATTATTTACGGAATGTATAAAGTATTATTTTAAAAAATATTATATTTATACGGTAAAAAGCATAAGGAATAAAACAGTATTTAGAGAAAAACTTCTTGCATTTACAAAATCACGATGTGATTTTCTTGAAAAAAATTATGATTTTACAAAATTTATTTTTACCACATCTTACAACCTTCCAATGGATATTAAAATCTGGATGCTTAAGAGCAAAATTGAGGTAGATACGCTTGTAAAGGAAATCATAGAAAAAGCTGTTAATAATGGTGAGTTAAAAAGCAATCTTGATGTAGATATTGCTGCATCATGTTTTATAGGCAGTTATAATCAATACTGCCTCAAAAAAATATTTATTGAGGGTATATCACCTTCTTACATCAAACTTGAACCTATGATTGATCTTCTGTTAAAAGGCTGGCAAAAAAATTAATAGGTCCATGGTACTATTTTTAATAGTAATATAGTGCCAATTTTATTTACTTGATTAAAAAAAGCATATAAAATAATATTCAGTAAATTATCAAGAATTTGTAATCTGGGAGTTGTTGTTTATGGATGACAGTTTTTTACTAATACAGATAGTTTTATCATCTATTTTTATATTATATGTAATTCGCAGCAGTTCCATCTATAGAAAAATGTCAGAAAGAATAGAGTTATTGAAGATGGAGCTTGCCAAAGCAAATTTCAGGGTATATGTTCTTGAAAAAAAGCAAAAAGTATTAACCGAGGAAATCTCCAAGTGAGGTATTTTAATATCGGAGATAATGTTTACTCTTGATACTCGCCTGAGGTATCTATTCAGGTAACCAACGATTTATATTGAAGAAATACCTTTCTGAAATAAATAGCGAAGGGCATGCAGAGGCTGTTTTTGAAGCAAATATAAGGTCAAATCACTGTTTGAGATGAGTGCTTTCCAGTTATATTAATTGAAACATTCAGCGAGTTTGATTTGACTTTTAAGGCTGAATATACAGCCTCTTTATGTCCACAGCGTTTTTTCACAAAAATATTTCTTCAATTGGTATATAAGGATATACCTGAATAAACACCACCTGAGGTATGGAAAAAAAACGGGGAAACTCAAAATGTTGATGTATATCTGTTTTTTTTGTATAATAAGATTATATAAGAAAAAGGCAAGAGGTGCATACATTGAAGACAGGTATAAATTCTTGTTATAAAATAATTATGGCATGTATTAGTATAATAATATCTTGTATCCTGATTGTAGGTTGTACCGGTCAAAATGACACTATAAACGTTATAAAGGACAATACAGTAACCGATACTTTAATGAATACTGATGAATACGATGAAAAAGAAGAAACTACTGCAGGTTCAGAAACAGAAGAAACTGAACGTAAACCTATTGCAAATGAAACCACTGAAAAAGATTCCAATAGCAGGAAGAATGAACTTGGAATATTGAAAAGTAGTTTAAAAGAATATATTTCAGGTTTTTCAGGAACTTATGGTATTTATTATATTAATCTTAAAACAGGTAACGAATTCGGTATTAATGATACACAGGAGTACATTGCTGCCAGCACTTCAAAGCTTCCCATAAACCTTTATCTTTATAGAAACATTGAAAAAGGAATTATCGATCCCGAACAAATATTAACATATGAAGAAGAGGATTATGAACCAGGTACCGGTAATATACAGAACGAGCCTTTTGGAACGGAGTATACTGTTAGAGAAACTTCAAGACTCTCAATTGTTTTAAGTGATAATTGCGCTATTAACATGATTATAAGGCTGCTCGGCGTAGAAAACATACGTCAATATATGCTTGATATAGGAGGTTCCATTTATTATGGAAACAGGCATCGCACATGTCCCAGGGATATGGCTTATTACATGAGGGAGCTTTATAATTTTTATGTTGAAAATCCCTCCGTAGCAGGTGAACTTATAGATTGTCTAAAAAATACAGTTTTTAACGACCGTATAAATGCTCTTTTACCTGAAAACATACCTGTGGCTCATAAAATAGGAAATCAGACTAATACAATGAATGATGTCGGTATTATTTTTGCAGATGAACCTTATATATTATCCGTATTTTCAGATAATGTAAGCACGAATGAGGCATGTAATGTTATAGCAAATATATCGAAAAAGATATTTGATTTTATTGAGAAAAACAAGGAATAATTATAATAATGTGTAAAACAACTTTTAAACAAAGGCTATTAGATATATGTTCCTTTTATGGGATTGAACTTGTGGGTATAGCTCCTGCAAGAGTTTACAGTGAACTTATACCTGTACTTGAGTCAAGAAAAATTTCAGAAAATAATTTAGATAACATATATGATATTAAAGATATTAATAAAAGAACAAACCCTTTTCTTACAATGAAGAACTGCAAATCAATTATAGTATGTTTATTCCCGTATTATACAGGCTATAATAATGACTCACAAATATCTGTTTATACGTATGCTCTTGACTATCATATAATAGTGCGTAGTTATCTCAAAAAAATAGCAGCATCCTTAAATAAGGAAATTGATAATTTTGAATATAAGACCTTTGTTGACACTGGCCCGCTTTTGGAAAGACATTTGGCATATATGGCCGGGTTAGGGTTTATTGGCAAAAATGGTATGCTTATAACAAGCAAATACGGTACGTATGTTTTTATTGGCTATATATTGAACAACTATCCGTTCGAACCTGACTCACCGTTGAATTTGAGTTGTCAAAATTGTGGTGAATGTATAAAACACTGTCCAGGTAATGCTATAAGTGAAGATTCATTCGTTGATACTGAAAAATGTGTTTCATATATAACACAAAAAAAAGGTAACTTGAGTAAAAAAGAACGTTATTTAATTAAAAAACAGAATACAATATTCGGCTGTGATATTTGTCAAAAAGTGTGCCCTCATAACTATATGCCAGCTGAAACAAGCATAAAGGAGTTTAGGGAAAATCATCTGTATTCTTTGGATTATAAAAAGCTCCAGGCTTTGAGTGAAAGACAATTCAGGAGAATTTACGGTAACAGGGCATTTTCGTGGAGAGGTAAAAAAGTACTTTTAAGAAATATTCGTTGTATCGATCAAAGTTAAAATATTTCAATCCCCACCGGGCAATGATCTGAGCCCATAACGCTGTTATATATATATGCGTTTTTTAACATGTTTTCAAGTGCTGATGATATACAGAAATAATCAATTCTCCAGCCTACATTCTTTTCTCTGGCATTGAACATATATGACCACCACGTATAAGCATCTTTCCTGTCAGGATAAAAATACCTGTAAGTGTCAATAAAACCTGAGTTAACAAGCGAACTGAATTTTTTCCTTTCTTCGTCAGTGAAGCCTGCATGTTTTCTGTTTGACGAAGGATTTTTAAGATCTATATCATTATGAGCAACATTCATATCACCACAAACTATAACGGGTTTTTCCTTTTCAAGATATTTCAGATATTTTTGAAAATCAGTTTCCCATTTCATCCTGTATTTAAGTCTTGCCAGTTCTCTCTGTGAATTTGGTGTATAAACCGTTACATGAAAAAAATCTTTAAATTCAAGTGTTATTATCCGTCCCTCAGTGTCATGTTCATCAATACCCATTCCGTACCAAACACTTACAGGTTTTGATTTTGTAAATACGGCTGTACCGGAATATCCTTTCTTTTTTGCATAGTTCCAGTATTGATTATACCCATCAAATTCAAGTTCTATCTGGCCTTCCTGTAGTTTGGTTTCCTGTATGGAAAATATATCAGCATTAATATCGTTGAAATATTTTACGAAACCTTTTCCAATACATGCTCTCAATCCATTCACATTCCAGGATATCATTCTAATCATTTTTTCACCCCTTTTCATATTTTAATATTGTTTATTGAAATTTACAAGTATATAAATAGTTTCTTCCAAATTGTTCTGCATAAATAAACCGCTTACTTTATAAAACCTGTAAGCGGCCTAACTGGCGGAGAAGCCGGGATTCGAACCCGGGCTGGAGTTGCCCCCACTAACGGTTTAGCAAACCGTCCCCTTCAACCTACTTGGGTACTTCTCCATATATGCTAAGAACATTATAGCACTTTATTATATTATTTGGCGGAGAGACTGGGATTCGAACCCAGGGTAAGCTTGCACCTACGCCGGTTTTCAAGACCGGTGCCTTAAACCAACTCGACCATCTCTCCTTACAATACACAACAAATAATATAACATGCTTTTATTATATTTGTCAATCTCAAATTTTACTCAATTGAAAATTATTTCATGGGAAATAGTGGTTCTGTTACCTAATAAATAGCACTTAAAGAAATACCTTTCTGAAAAAACGCTGCGGGTATCTAGAAGCTGTATATTCAGCCTTACATGTCAAATCAAACTCGCTGAACAGGAACTGGTATTCGTCTTCCAAATATTAGTTGACAAAGTTTCAAATACATTTATAATAAAGATA
>CAZANH010000207.1:0-2826 GCA_964486515.1 uncultured Eubacteriales bacterium | reverse complement strand
TTTTTCCACACTCCATCTTCTCCAAGTTCGGAGAGCTTCCCATTATATACTGTCCATAGCTTAAGCTCTTTTACAGGTTGAAAAGATATATTGTAAAGTGGAATAACAACATCACGATCTCCTTCCCATAATGCAAGGGCAATTTTATATGGGCTTTTTACCTTTACCGGCAGATTGCCTCCACATATCCAATCCAATACTTCTGTTATTTGATAGCGTTTGTGCAGAAAATTGATATAATTCCAAGGAGATAAGCCTATGACTGCATTTTTCCCTCCAAATGAATTCTTATAGACTGCTGTGCCCATAAAGCCTGTATCCTTGTTGTCATAATCAAATAATTCCGTCAATGCCTTAGCACCCTCAGATTTTAAAGCTATTGTCTCTCCATTCATTATATTATTACGAATATAGCTGTCTCGTTTATATCCGTTATATTTACCATTTAATTTATCATCGGTAAACTTCTCATATACTCCTCCCCTGGGAATATTGATACACTCAACACCAAATATTTTTGTATGGCCTGTTTTTTCATTTATTATTTTTGCTGCTGTTCCATCTACATACAAATCTTTTTTACATAATTCTTCAATCTGTTCTTCTGACAGAGTTTTTGCAGTTTTTCCACTGATGATGGTTCCCAGATTATTATCAGGGTCATGACTTAGCGGTATACCAAGTTCTATAAGCTTTAATGCATTTCTTGTTCCCAGGTCGTCAAATCCGTACAAGTCCTCTTTTGTATCATTGTATGCCCACATTGACTGGTTAAGATAAGGATAAAATCCTAGCTGTCTGTGACCTTGCAGACTTTCAGATAAAGATTTAAAAAAAGGTCTTTTTCTTTTTGCCATATCAAGGTATGCTACCTGCTCGGTCCAATCATTCCCCATTCCATCCATTAAATTTAACATCAGACCGCTTACCCCCCCAAGCCCTAACTGACATGAGATTTCAAAGGCTGTAAACTCAGGTGTTTTATCCAAAGTCTGATATGGTATCCCTTCAACCTCACTAACAAATTCAGCCTCAATACTATTTTTTACCTGATAAGCAATATTGATGCCTCTATATACCGCACTAAACGGAATGCTGTCATCACGAAGCCCATTACCGCATCTGAATACCAGCCTTCTTTTACTGTTTTTTAATATTTCACCGAATAATTTATAATCCGGAAATGAATACATATTATTTACATACTCAACCGCCATTAGACCTAATACGATATCTTTATCTGTACCGTGTACTGCTTCTTTTATAATCTTGAGTGTATCTGCACATGTCTGACGGTTGAATTCAAGCCATTTGGCTCTTAATTCGTTTTCTTCCGGATAATTGTCCTTCAGCAGTTCATTTACAAGGGATTCCCGTTCAAAGGATGTAGCGTGCAGCTTGTTGAACTTATCCATACATATATCACAAAAGCACCCATACATTACAGGTCGGTGCCTTTCCATTCTCAAATCATCGTCAACCCATATCACATCAGGTCTGCATAATGCAAAAATCCTGTATTTTTCAAAGATATATTCCTTGAACTTAGCTGAATTAGGACAAGGAATACTTGAAGCAATTATGCCATTGTGTCCTTTCATTTTAGGAAAGGGTGGTATGTAGTCGATGTTTTCCATGTGTTCATAGTGTCCATAGGTTATCATGATGTTGATATGGGTTTTAAACCCTTTTTCTTTTAAAGTCCTTATGATCTCACTCATCCATACTCCCCTGGACCGGTATTCGTCCAGAGGAATACTGTGTCTGTCCATAAGGTCACCCTCAGTAAAAATACATACTTCATCACAGGCAGACCTATAGGTTTCCAGGTATTGGACAACTCTTTCCAATTTCAATCTGCTATTTACAGACGGCCAATATAAACGAATGATATATTTAAACTGATACATTTTTATCCTCGCTCTCTTGTATTTTTAAATTATTAAAAGTATAGATCGGGATTGTTAAATTTGTCGATATCATCTATCTTCTTCCTTCCTATATTGTATTTACAATATAAATTTTACTATAGAATAATGTACTTATGTTGCCCAATAATAGCTCAATATTGCTTACTTAATCATCATACCTGTAAAGCTTTATCAATTCCCCGTTTAGTTTGGTCTGAATAATCATAACGCAGCATATATATTTCCTCCATACATATGTATCCTTATTACACTTGTATCCTTGTAAAATATATTGTTTTATCGTCTTCCCAAACCAGATAAATCATACCATTGCCCTCATCATAAAAACCATCCGGGTACTGGGCCAGTTTTGGAGCAGGTACCAGTGTTTCTTTAATGTACCATGAATTCATGTCATCATCACTAACCCACATTTCAAGAGGGGTACGATATTTGTGCCCATGCGCCTTAATATCTGAATAGTCTTTTTCACTTGGGTTGCTGAACAGAATAATTCTACCATCGGAAAGATTTATAATTCTGGGTTTGCTTCCCGGATTGGGAATATCCGTCTTATAGGCTTCGCTCCATGTGCGTCCACCATCTGAAGAGTCAGCCCTCCACAAGCGATTAGTTCCATCCCCCCTGATAAGCAATGCCAGATCTCCATTGGAGAGCTCCGCAACTGCAGGTTCAAACAATGGAACGCTTTTTATTTGAGAAAAAGGTCTTTCAATCGTATTATATATTTTCCCATAAGGAGCAAAAGACGAAAAGCTATCATCTGTCTCTAACACACCAACACAATATATATTATTCATGGCTGTTATCCCTTGAAAATTACCAAATCTTTTTTCATCCTCCGCACAGACAGAATCATTAATATTAAAATCCCTTACCGGCTCATGCCAACTAA
>CAZANH010000206.1:0-7389 GCA_964486515.1 uncultured Eubacteriales bacterium | reverse complement strand
CATTATCCACATCAACAAAATTGCTAAGCACATATTTTTTTCTTTCTAACGCATTCATAATCAATTTTTTCTGTTCCGATATTCCCGTAAATAAATAGACAAGTTCAGGTTCCGTCTCGTCAATCATCTTATTTAAATCATTAAAGAGCTGGCATTTACATTTTGAAGTCAATGCTTCTGCTTTAGATTGTTCAACGTCACCTGCTCCTACAATACTTATTTTGTTCGATTCAGTGAGCTGTTCTCCATATAACATACCGCTAGAACCTGCTCCATATATCACTGCCTTCAAAAAAAATCCTCCCTCAATAAACTTAAAAATTATCTTTGACCCCAATCAGCTGTATATCTATTTGATTTGCTATCTATTCAAAATCACCTGCATCGTTTTTTAATCTGTATAAATCATTTTTCAACTCTTCTACTATTGTTTTGTAAGAAACATCGTTATAAACATTATTCATTTCATATGGGTCTTTTTCAAGGTCAAACAGTTCCCATTCAGGCTCTGTATGTACATCAAGCGACCCTTTTGTACCCAGACCTTTTCCATAATAGTATATAAGCTTATACCTATCAGTCCTTATGCCATAATGTGCAGGCACGTTATGCTGTGCCATATGCATCCAGTATCGGTAATACATCGCTTTTTGCCAGTTTTCCGGCTCCTCCCCCTCCAAAATGGACCTAAAACTCTTCCCCTGCATATCATGAGGAATTTTAACAGATGCATAATCCAATATCGTTTCTGCAAAATCCAGATTGGTTACAATTTTTTTACTTGCGCTGCCTGGTTGTACTTTTTGGGGATATCTCACCAAAAGAGGCATTCTTAACGACTCTTCATACATAAATCTCTTATCAAACCAACCATGATCACCAAGGAAAAAACCCTGGTCAGATGTATAAATGACGATAGTATCCTTACCAAGAGACTTTTCATCCAAATAATCCAACAATTTTCCTATGTTATCATCTACTGAAGCAACGCATCTTAAGTAATCTTTTATGAACCTCTGGTACTTCCATTTTTCAAGCTCGTGTTTAGACTGAAACTCTACTACTTCTCCTTCATTTGTAATAAGAGAATACCCTTCTATACTATCAGGCATATTCAATCTTATTAAACTGTCATCCATTGAACCTCTATTGTTTTCCATTTCAGCAGGAAGACTTCCTGTTTCCTTAATATCTTTTGGGGGCTTGATTTTAAGGTCCATCGAATTCATATGTTCTGCAATCCGCATGTATGCGTTTTTTGCTGCATTTGAACGATTCTCATAGTTATCATTAAATGTTTCTGGAATGGGTATGTCAATATTTTTATACATATCCTTATGTTTATCATCAGGTAACCAAGGTCGATGAGGAGCTTTATGATAGCACAAAAGGCAAAATGGTTTATCCTTGTCAATATGCTCAAGCCATTCCAGGCTTTTGTTCGTAACAATATCTGTTGCATATCCTTTAAATTCCTTATTAACTCCCATTTCCTTCATAACAGGGTCATAATAATCTCCTTGACCTGGAAATATATTCCAATAATCAAAGCCCTTGGGAAGGTTTTCTTTTTTATGACCTAAATGCCATTTCCCAATTATTGCTGTGCTATATCCATTCTCCTTTAACAGCTTTGGAAAGGTCTCCTGGCTTGAATCAAAACTGTCGCGCAGTGTTCTTACCCCATTTTTATTGCTGTGTTTACCTGTTAGTATTGTAGCCCTTGAAGGGGCACAAATGGAATTTGTACAAAAACAATTGTCAAATTTCATCCCTTCATTTGCAATCCTGTCCATGTTTGGCGTATTGTTTATTTTACTCCCATAACAACTCATTGCATGAGCAGCATGGTCATCTGTCATAATCAGCAGTATGTTTGGCTTTTTCATAGAAAACTCCTCCCATTTCATATTACAAAAACAGGTGATATCCATGCACACTGTCCATTAGTCTGACGGATTTCAACATGATAAATATCACATGGGTTTTCTTTAACAGTATCCACCCATTCAGATTCAAAACAGTACATTAAATCTGGAACTGCACGATGCAAGAGGAATGCCTCGGAGGTATAGGGTTTTACATGGCACGATATACTTCCTTCAAGAAGCTGTCCAATCGCAACCTCCTTTTTTACACCGTTCAATTCAACTGTCAACAAAGTAGAACTATCCCCTTTCAACTCAAGGATTATCGATGCTGTTGCAGGGTGAAGAGTAGAAGGATTTTTAAAAGTAACACATCTCCATTGAACTTTTTGAAGTTCCTTACAAATAATAGTATTATCCAATTTGTTTATATCAGGATTTTCAGTCATTTCACGCGTAGGAGACAGTACACTCTTGCCTCTAAAACAGGGCTCGACTCCGATAATCTCTCCATCCGAAACCCTGATGCTACCATTCCATGAATACCCTTCATTATTGTTTCCCCAACCCATTTCCAACCTTACCTTAAAGGTTGATGACGATTTGTCATTGCGCATTCTTCTGCTTATAAAATATTCCTGACTAATGACCTTCCATGGTCTTAAGTTCTTGTATAACAATATCTGATCGAAAAAGTGACATCCCTTTACATTCAAAAAGATTTTTCGTTCTTTTTCGTCATGCACTTCACTTCCTGTCATGGCACCATTTACCCTGAAATCGCAAACAATCTTGTCTCCTGTAACGGCATATACTCTTCTGTTGATTAAAGCCTCCCAAATAGCTTCTCTTGTTTTCTCACTTGCCATAACCGCAACACGTCCGTCCCCATATGACCCGGGATAGCCGGCATGATGGTCTGTAGATGCTATAAACCCAAATCTGTGTCCACTTTGAAGCCCCTTGAAAATGGTACTCCTTGAATCCCTTGGCCCCATGGTATGATAATAAGGATACAGACTTTCGTCAGACATACCACAGCCATGTTTGGAATACACCTCAACAACCGGACTGATTTTTTCTGAAAATGTCTCCCAGTTGATTCCACGGTATCCAGGTGTATATGCCGTATGGTGCGGCACAGCAATTACATTATACTGAACTAGTTTTTCAGCCAATCCGCCTGGAGAAACCGCTTTTATCAGCGGGAGGTTGTCAGACATTGATATGATATGATAATCTCCGTATTGTGCAGAGTGTATCTCATATCCCTGAAATGTAACAAACTCATCAGGCCGATTTGCATCGCTGACAGTACTTCGTACATAATCCCAGCTCTTTTCAAGCTTGTCAAATCCTCTCTTGTGAAAGTCAATCAAAAACTCTGTATCTTCAGTGCGCTCAGGCATATCAGGCCACATTGCATGACCGATTACGGCACAAAAATCCAATTGCCCCCTTGCAGCAGCAAGTGCATTTTTCAGACTTCCGAACCCATATGTTATACCACAATGATTATGTAAATCCCCGAAATAGGTATTCATATATCTTCACCATTTATTTTCTTTATGTTTTTCATACTCATAGCTGCAGCTTCCATCCGGTCTGTCCGGCATTTTCCCAACTCCACAATAACCCATTCCATGTTTACTTCCTTACAGGCGGATAGAACCGAAGAAACATCGAGAATTCCTTCTCCAACAGCCACATAGTGGTAGGGTCTGGAATGGTTTTTTTCAGGGTCTTTCAAATGTATTATTGGAATTCTTTCCGCCCTGTCAAGAATAAATTTCGAAGCATCCACATTCTCAATTGCAGCAAAGGCAGTGTCAAACTCAAGGCTTAAAGCCTTGTTTGAAGTATTTGAAAGCAGTAAATCCAGTGCATAGTTACCTTCAAATTTAGTAAATTCACTGTCATGATTGTGATAACAAAATTTAATATGCTCACGTGCACACTTCATACCAATCTCTTCCAACTCTTCAGCCTTCCTTCTGTATGCATCTGCATCCTTTCTTCCTTCCTCAGGGTAAACCGCTAAAGTAATCATATCCATCCCGAGCGTTTTAGCATCTTCTATTATCTGACCAAAATTATTCCTTAAACCCTGGATATCAAGGTGGACATTCACTGCCACTAAACCAAGCTCGTCCAATATACTTTTCAACTCTTTTGCAGGGAGATTGGGTATTTTTTTTGATTTACTGTATAGTTCTATACCCTGATAACCCATTTTAGATATTTTTTCAAGTGTACCCTCAATATTCTCTTCCATTGATTCCGAAACGGAACAAACTTGTAGTCCTGTTTTATATGTTTGTTTCATAAGTAAACACCCTCTTTTATAATATATTAAAAATATATGGTCTTACCCGTTTCTGCTGATTTGTATATTGCTTCAAGCACCTCCGATACGACAAGCACCTGTTCCGGCTTTACAAGCGGTTCACTGTCATTTACAACACAGTCTATCCACTGCTTAACCTGCCTTGTAAACATGTTATCTTCAGGAGAAAATACTGAACCGTCATCTTTTTGAAGGTCAGGTTTGTAATCAATCAATTTATCTTCTCCTTCCATGTTTATTGTGAGACCATTTAGTGTGTCCGCTCCTCCATCAGTACCACAAATCATAGTTAATGCATGGCCTGTCTGAAGTGTATTCATAGCCCAACTTGCCTCAAGCGTAACCGTAGCTCCGTTCTTCAGCACTATAAAAGCAAGTGCCGTATCTTCCACAGTAAATTCTTCCGTATTCCAGGGTCCATGGTTATTAAACTTAAGCTTCTTTTTTCCCATTTTGTTATAGGTAGTACCAGTAACACTTTTAACTTCATAGTTGTCTAAAAGCCAAAGCGTCATATCCAATGCATGGCTTCCACCATCTAAAAGTGCACCGCCACCACTTTGCTTTTTGTCAATAAAAGCTCCATATGATGGTATTCCTCTGCGTCTCAGGTATATTGCCCGTGCATAATATATATCGCCGAGAAGACCTTCTCTACATGCTTTATATAAATATTGCGCCTCAGGCTTAAATCTATGCTGCAGACCAATGGAGAGCTTTTTCCCTGTTCTTTTTGCTGCTTCCACCATGTTTTTAGCTTGCTCCACCGTACTTGCCATAGGTTTCTCACACATAACATGTTTTCCTGCTTCCAGTGAATCAATGCTTATTTCAGCATGAGAGCCATGAGGGGTACATACATGAACAACATCAATACTATTGTCTTCAAGCACCTTTCTGTAATCAGTATAATGTTTTGAGTTTGCTGATCCGAAGTTTTTTAAAGCTTTCATTGCTTTATCCTCGTCCACATCGCAAAATGCAGCGAGCTCAACCTCTGGAATTTTGGAAAGGTTATTCATGTATTTGCTTTCGCCTATCTTACCACAACCTATAATTGCAGCTCTAATTATTGCACTGTTCATATTTTCTCCTCCTTCTATTTTATCTAAGTAGCTTGCACGTTTTAACCTTTTATTTCAATCAAATGCCTCCCATACAATCCTTCCCTCACTTTGAGACGGGGGACGGATCCCCATAATATAAGCAAGAGTTGGAGAAACATCCACAAGGTTTACCCTTTTTTCTCCTTTTGTATTCTTTTTTACCCCAGGTCCTGATAATATCAATACCGCCCTGTTAGAGGCATAACCTGCCGTATCTTGTGGAAGTCCCCAATGAACTGCTGTAAGGTTCCATAACATCTTATGCTCTATGACATCATCCAAAGTTACAATATCCCGCCCTGATTTAAAATAATCCTCATGGTATTGATAACCTGGTTGCATATGACCTAAATTAAAATAGTTTGTTCTGGGGAAAAAAACAATATCCTCAACCCTGTCTCCGTACAACCCCATACCGGCGAAGTCTTCTCTTCGTCCCACCAGTGAAAACGGACATTGACCCGTATCGGGGTCACGCATTGAAAGTAAGGCTTCAATAATTTCAGTACGCAAATCTTCATATTCCTTGCCCGGATTTACACAGCCATATTTCTCTCTGCCTTTAAGATTAATCCATACTCCCAATTGACTGCTGCAGGCTTTCGATGCCTTGGTATCAATTATATTTCTGCCATCTGTTTCAGAATTTTTAAGCTTTAGCCAGCCTTTACGCTGCATCATGATATCAGGCAAAATTACATGTGTCTTTGGAAGATTTCCATGGTCTGAAACGATACAGACAACTGTGTTTTCATCCGCACAATTTTGAACGATTCGGTCAGCCATTTTGAAAAGAAGTGCGAGCATTTGTCTGAACAGTTTATCGGCTCTACTTCGTACAGCTTCATCGTTGCTTTCAAGATAACGAAGAAATGCATGATTAAGCCCGTCAGGAGCATGATATTGAATCCACATAGTATCCCAGTCTTCTGTTTTATTGAGGTATTTACTGCAATCAATCATAAATTCAGATTGAAGCTGCATAATCTCCATATACATCCTGTCAAAATTACCACTTCGCAGCAAAGATGCTCCTTCCAACTCCAGCGCTTCTACATAGCCTCCAGCGTTTTTAATGATTTTTTCCTCAATACCCTCAGGATAACCCCATCCTTCTGTTGCAGATGCCATGGTTCCATAAATAGATATTTTTGTTCCCTCATTATTGATATCAAGTAATTTATACTGCCTCATGCAAGGGCGGCCATTAAATCTTTCTCTGACCCATCCACTCCACTGACCTTCTTGCAATATGGCAATACGGTCTTCCATATCCCTTGAATGTGAAATAAGAACCTGGATCTTGTCGTTGTTTTTGAATATCAACATATAACGGTATTCCGCATTTTCATCATCTTTATTGTTTGCATCATCAACCGCCTGAACACCAGCAGCATTCCAATCAAATGACCCCTGTTTACCCATTCTTACAACGCCTTCTCTCAGCAAGGTATACTCTGGAGGTATATTTTTCCACTCACCTGGTGTTTTCAAAATAATGCGGTTAGGTTTCAAAAGACCATTGTAATGGATTTCCTCCAGATGACTTTCCAGTAAATCTGAACCACGCAATTTCCATACTTTGCTATTCAAACCATCCCCGCCTACAACAACTCCGTTTTTCAAAAGCTTTGGAAAAGCACAAGGGTAGTTTAAAAGGATACAGCGCTTCCCCTGACGTTCAGCAGCATGCCAGTAATATTCTGCCTGGCATAGATGTGAGTTGAATGTCTTTGTAGTTTCTCCAAGTTCCATACCAGGAAGATGTGCATCAAAACCTGTACAGCCATGTGTTCCAACCCATGCTCCTGTTGCAATAGTCGGCCAGTTTGTCGCAGTATCCGTATAAGGAGATGAATATGCCGGGGCAAAAAAACCGTTTTCCAGTATTTTATTCAGTTCAGGTATATCATCCCTGTACCGCTCAATCTGTTCAGGCATCAGTCCATCCATACCTATTAATATTACTTTTTTATTTTGACTCATATTATCCATCCTTTTTTTTAAATACATTAAACATACCCATACTTTTTTATATAATATTTTAGTATTTTTCTAATCGAGCAAG
>CAZANH010000205.1:0-5164 GCA_964486515.1 uncultured Eubacteriales bacterium | reverse complement strand
CTTGGTTTGAGAGCCCCGGCAAAGAGTACAGTGTAAATATTAATTGAAAAGCATACCACATTTCACTTGAAAACCATACCACTTACCAATGCGTATCTTTTATTGTTTAACAAAAATTGAAGATTAAAATAATGACTCATTATAGGATAGCCGTAAACAATTCATTTATACCGCTGAAAATAGGCTGTTCCTATAATGCCGCATTATGTAACTTAGCTTTGGGTTGTTTATTTTTGGCGCAAAGCCACAGACGGGGCGCATTGGAGTGGCTGTCTTTTTGTTTCTGCGGGCTGGCATAGCTTTTTGCCACCGCAGTCCCGAAAGCTTTCGGGAGAGGATGGCAAAGTGCTATATGTGCGATGGCAACAAAAAGTGTGACAAAAATAAACAACAGAAGGGCTGGTGTGGGATGGGAATTAGGATTGATCTTCTTAAAATCCCATTATTTATCAGCTTAAAAATAACCTGCTTACTTTGTTTGTAATTTATAAATAAAATAAAATAATGTTACTAATGGTCAGTAATACAATGGATTAACTAATTGAACTAATAATGATAAAATGTAATGGTACGGTTTTCCCATAAGTAGTATCAGTTCTAAACTGGTGAGCCAGATACCAAAAAAAGACTCAAGGGCATGAGCAAACAACATGGCAAATAATCATATGGGAGAAAGACCTAATGCAATTAAAGGTGGTAAAGCATTGGTTTCACATGAAATCTCAGTACCGGGAGGAACGATTCATAATACAGTAATCGTCACTCCGAAAGGTGAAGTCAAAAACAACCACGTATCATTTACCCCAATTGGAGGTGGAAAGAAAACATCAGTCTGGTAATCTTTCAAAAACGGAAGGTCATATCCAAGCAAGGGTATGACCTTTTCAAATACATAATTGTATCAAATTCACCCTAAGGCAAAAGATAAGCTTATAAATAAGTTTACAAATAAGCTGTTGATAAATGAGTAATCTTGGCTTGGTAATTAACATGCACGAAATCTGCTTGTTGTAACGTTGCAGAGTTAAAATGGCACAGGCTTTGGAATATTGAATAAATTAAAACTAATAGTATGAAAAACTTAAATCGAATATTGGTATTGCTTATTGCTGTTTTTAGTTTGTACAGCTGTAACCTAAACGAACCGAAAACAACAATTACTATTTTGGGTGAAAACGCATCTTCTTTACAAGCTATGGAAAGTCTCGAAGCTGACTATGAAAGCCGGCATCAAAATATAGACTTAAGTTTCAAGCCAAATAGTTTTGATGATGCATTTACAAAAGCCAATCAGGATTTTGCTAATGGTACAGGATTGTACGATATTGTTTTGCAGTACAATTTTTCATTGGCTTCATTTGTAGAAAATGACTATGTATATAATCTTGATGAAGTATTTGAAAAAGTTAATGTGCCTGATAGTCTGAGAACTTTTGAAAAAGATATTTTTCCTGAAGCATGGAAAGAAGTAGGATATTATCAAAATTCCATGACAGGAGAGATCGAGAAAATAGGATATCCATTTGCCACCAACACTAACGTTTTAGTTTATAATAAAAAATTATTTGAAGACGAACAAAACAAAGCTGACTATAAAAAATTGTACGGTAAGGATTTGAGTGTGCCAACAACTTGGGAAGACTTTTACAATATTGCCAAGTTTTTCACTCAACCAGAAAACAATCTTCATGGCGTTTGCTTACAGGGTGCAGATACTTGGGTTTATGGTGAGTTTGTAAACTTCCTTTTCGGTATGGGGGGAAAGGTTATGGATAAACAATATGGTTGGCAAGGGGGCAAAAATACTCCAATACTCCTCAATACACCTGAAGCTTTAAATGCATTGAAATTTTACCGTAGTCTAAAAGAGTTTAATTCTGGAACATATAGCAATGTTGATATGTTTGAGCAAAGTAAAATAATGAAGGAAGGAAAAACAGCAATGGGGCTCCAATGGAGTGATGCACTTTATCCATCGTTCTCTACAGAAAATGGTTTTAATCCAGACTTTGGTTTTGCACCAATACCAGGAAACGTTTCCATATTAACAGGTGGTACATATTTTATAAACAAGAAAACAAAAAATCTACCTGAAGTTATAGATTATATCATTGACCTCATGCAATATAAAAACCAGGTCAAACTTGCTGAGAAGGGATTGTGTTCACCATTGAAAACTGTTTATGAAAATCCTGAAGTAAAAAAACTGCCTTATACTGATGCTGTTAAGACTTCACTAGAAAGAGGTATTTATATGATGGAGGCAGGCATAGAAACAAATATTATTACTGAAGTAATGAGCAATTATTTGCAAAAAGCATGGCTTGGTGAAACAACACCGGAACAAGCATTAGCAAAGATGCAGGAAGAAATTGAATTGAAAAGAGCAAGGCTTTATAACCAAATAGGAGAATAATTCAATGTTGCGTAATAAGGGCACCTCAATAAAGTACAAAATCATTGTACTGCTATTTATCATTGCTCTATTCAGCTATGTATTTCCTTTATTTACGCAAATAGTAAAAATTCAGCCTACGCTTATACACGATGCTGGTATTGATGTTAATAAGGCATGGCTTAGAAGTTTGTCGTTTTCTTTAATATCATCGTTATTTAATATTCTTTTAAGCCTTTGGTTGGCAATTAGATTGAGAGGGATAAAACTTTTTTCTTACAAAGGAAACTTCCTAACACTTCTGCTCCTACCTATTTTAATTGGTGATGTATCAATTGCGTTTATTGGTAAAGTATTGTTTGCAAACAATACTGTTTTACATGAGAATGCGACACTAAAGTTTATTTCACTCATTTTTATGCAGTTCTGGCAATATGGAACCTTGTTTACTTATATTTTATGGCTTGTTATTCAGGGGATTAAAGACGATGTTAAGGATTTTGCAACAGGAGTAAGGTTGTCGACTGCTGAGTACACTAAAGACGTTATATTACCTGCTACAAGGAATATTGCAATTCTCAGTTTTGTTTTAAATTTTGTTTTTGCTTTTTTTGAAAATGCTAAAAGTCAGTTTATTTATAGAGCCAGTAGAGGTACAAACTCAGAGTTTATTAGTCGATGGCTTGAGAAATACTATCAGGAAAATACATTATTCAATATTGATCTCGCTACTACACAAACACTTCAATATGGAGCATTGATCATGTTTTCACTTCTATTATTAGTTTTTCTTTTTACAGCAACATTTGATTATACCTATAAAAAGTACCTCCGATCGTCAGTTTATCTACCCTCTGGTACAAGTAGTTTATTTACAGATTTACTTTTTGTGATTATTATAGCAGCAGTTATCATTCCTGTAGGTTGGTTAATTCTTAAATTAATAATTGATACGAGATTTGCTTCAGACAAACTGTGGACTTCAGTAGTAATTACCGCAATTGCAGCATTAGTTTCAACATTACTTTCAATTCAATTGGGGATTCTCCTAAGACTCGCATGGAAAAATGTCATGAGTACATTTAGTAAAAAATCCCTGGTTTTTTATGCAGCGATATTGTTCATTCTGCTTTTTCCACCTTTGGTTTTATACATTTTAGGATTTAAATGGCTTTCTGTAATTGGTTATCAAAATAGTCTGCTTATAAATGCCGTTTGGATAATAGGACACGTATTTCTTGTCCTGCCTATTCTTAGTAGTTTTGTTGCAGTAACACATTACAGAACCACCAATAATGAAATTGAGTATTTGAATGCATACAAGTTAAACTACAGGGATAAGATAAAGGCGTTGTTTAATAGAAGATATTTACTTGATTATTCGTTAACCTTTTTAATATCGTTTTCATTTATATGGAACGAATCAACAATAAATAATCTACTTTCAGATTTTATTCCAAGTTTTATTAGTGAAATGAAGATGAGCATTTCTGGAAGGGGAACAGATTATTCATCAGGAATAGGGTATTTTTTCATCTCTATCTCATTAGCAATCCTTGCGATAATACTTTGGAATTATATAATGAGAAGGATAAGAATTAAGTTAATGTAAAATGAAACAAGTAGTTTTCGAAAATATTGGTTTTGGGTATGTCAAAAATAGCTTGATTTTTGAAGGACTGTCATTGAATATTTTAAATGATAATGGGACAGGTAAAATAATTGGTTTAATGGGAGATAGTGGATGCGGTAAATCAACTTTACTGAAGCTTATCTTGAGAGTACTCTATCCCCAAAACGGCAAGCTGATAACAAATCCGGTAATCCCGGTTTGTGCATATCTTCCGCAGGAACCTGTATTATTTGAACATTTATCTCCTCTTGCTAATGCAAGATATTTTGCAAAGACAAAGAATTATAGGAAAAGGTTTGACAATAATACTTTTGATGAAACCAAACGAAGCCTGAACCTAAAAGAAGTCCTTGAAAACAGTAGTTCTGTATTAAAACTAAGCGGAGGACAGAAGCAAAGGTTGGCGTTGTTACAAGCGCTAAGCATCCAGCCGGATTTTTTATTATTGGATGAACCTACAACCGGCCTTGACGCTGAAGTTAAACTGCAGTTTTTAAATAAGCTTAAGTTTTTAACCAGTAAATATAACTTACTGGTAATCTATGTTACACATAATAAAACTGAGGCTGAAATAACAACTGACGAAATTATTTATATACCTCGAAGATCAAACGGAGCTATAAATCAGGTTTATCATCAAAAGACAAGCGAATTTATTACGGCTCCACCGGTTTTGGAAGCTATAAATGTATTTAAGTATCCAACTCCAAATATTATTGAACTGAATTGTCTTAAAAACTATTTATCTTTCAGTGTTGATGAGGATAATGTCATGGCATTTATTGATGAGAAAAATATTCATTTTTCCAATGAAAGTGGAATTGCATTCAAAGTGACAGGATCAAATCAAGTTTATACGAATATTGAGCTTATTGATACAAAACAACGATTGGCGCTTCATACCGAATTACTTAAAAATAGAAACGGACAAAAGATTAATTTTGTGGGAAGAATACCAATTTATAAGGATGGAATTTTAAAAAGAATTATTGATAATGGATAACAAAACAATTAGCGAGAGTATAAAAAGAGTTAACACAGGGGAATTTAGCTCAATAGGTTTTGAGAAAGTTGAAGGAAACACTCTTATTGATTTTGATGGGAATGAGTATCTTGATTTTTCGAGTGGGTATGGA